>JABBOW010000114.1 GCA_012927595.1 Cellulomonas sp. | reverse complement strand
CTCGGCGCGGGCCGGGGAGCGGCCCAGGGACAGGGCGGGGTGCGCGGGGCGTCCGTGCGGGCGCTCATCGACGGGCTCGATCTCGTCCGCCTGGCAGACGACGAGCATCACGGCGTGGACGTCGACACCTGGACCGACGTGGCCGCAATCGACGCCAAGGGTCCTGCGGTGACCGCCGCCCGCGTGGCACGATGACCGGACATGCCGACATCCGACCCGATGTGATGCCCGAGGCACTGCCCGATGCGGGAGGCGCAGCGTGACCGACCACGAGTTCGACACCGATTCCGGACGGGTCCGTCAAGACACGCCCGCGTCCGCCCTCGACACCTGGCTGCAGAGCCTCGCGGTGGAGCTCGGGGTCGGGTCGGACGTCCTGGACGTCCCGGCGGTGCTCGACGCGGCGGCCTCGGCGGCGGGCTGCGTCGGCCGGCCGGCCGGTCCGTTGACGACGTTTCTGATCGGGTATGCCGCGGCAGCGTGCCCCGTCGAGTCGCGTCCGACGGCGCTGCACGACGCGCTGGAGCGTACGACCGTGCTCGCCGGGCGGTGGCAAGAACGCCTCGCTCGACTCGACGGGCAGGCGTGACATGTCGCTCGTGCGCTACTTCGCAGGAGCCGCCGAGGCGGCCGGGACCGAGGCCGAGCAGCTCGTCGCCCGTACGGTCGGCGAGCTCCGGACCCTGATGATCGCCGCGCATGGCGACGAGCTCGAGCAGGTGCTCACCCGGTGCTCGGTCCTCGTGGACGGCGTGCGGTCGGACGACGACGCCGCCATCGCGCCGAGCGACGTCGTGGACGTGCTCCCGCCGTTCGCCGGCGGCTGACCTCGTCGGACCTGCTGAGCCGCTCCCGACCGGATCGACCGCCCAGACCGGCTAGCCGCCGATCGCGCTCATGGGGCGGTCGGGCTGCAGGAACGCCGGGTCGTCGATGCCGTGGCCAGGCAGCTTGCCTGCGAGGCACGTGTGCAGCGCTGCGGCGAGCGCGACGTCGTCGGCGCCTGCTCGCAGGAGGCCCAGCAGGTCGGTCTCGGTGCGTGCGAACAGGCAGGACCGCAGCTGTCCGTCCGCGGTGAGCCGCACGCGGTCGCACGCCCCGCAGAACGGCGCGGACACCGAGGCGATGACGCCGACTGTCGACGGGCCGCCGTCGATGGACCAGCGCTCGGCAGGCGCCGAGCCGCGGCCCGGCACCTCGGCGAGCGTGAAGGCGGTGGCCAGCAAGTTGAGGATCTCGGTCCCGGTCACCATCGTCGCGCGCAGCCACGTGTGGCCGGCGTCGAGCGGCATCTGCTCGATGAACCGCATCTCGTAGCCGTGGTCGACGGCATACCGCACGAGGTCGACAACCTCGTCGTCGTTGACGCCGCGCATCACGACCGCGTTGAGCTTGATCGGGTGGAGGCCTGCCACGTCGGCCGCCTTGATCCCCGCGAGGGTGTCGGTGAGGCGGTCGCGCCGCGTCAGCTCTTTGAACCGGTCGCGCTGCAGCGTGTCAAGGCTGATGTTGACGCGCGAGAGCCCGGCGTCGGCCAACGGCGTGGCAAGTGCCGGCAGACGCAGTGCGTTCGTCGTGAGCGACAGCTCGGGGGGGCCGCTGGGTCCGCTCAGCGCGGTGAGGGCGGCCACGATCTCGACGACGTCGGGCCGCAGCAGCGGCTCGCCGCCCGTGAGCCGGACCTCGGTGATGCCCTCCGCGACCGCGACAGCCGCGATGCGCACCAGCTCGGTGGTGGTCATGAGGTCCGGGCTGCGCAGCCACGGCACACCCTCGGCCGGCATGCAGTAGGTGCAACGCAAGGAGCAGCGGTCGGTCAGCGAGATCCGCAGGTCGCGA
Organism: Cellulomonas sp.; assembly: GCA_012927595.1. Taxonomy (GTDB): domain Bacteria; phylum Actinomycetota; class Actinomycetes; order Actinomycetales; family Cellulomonadaceae; genus Cellulomonas_A. The sequence goes on along the minus strand of JABBOW010000114.1, from coordinate 10,500 downwards.
TGCTCACGGCCGAAGTGGTCGACGAGCATCAGTGGTCTCCTCCGGCGAGCTGGTCGAGCAGATGGGGGAGCAGCGGCAGAAGCACGTCGAGACCTTGCTCGACGCCGCCCGGGGAACCCGGCAGGTTGACGACGACCGCACCCGACGCGCTGACCCCGGCGAGCCCGCGCGACAGCACGGCGGTCGCCACGTGCATCTCACCGTGGCGGCGCAGGGCCTCGGCGAGCCCGGGCAGCTCGCGCTCGATCACGGTGCGGGTTCCCTCGGGTGTCAGGTCGCGCGGGCCGACGCCGGTGCCGCCGCTCGTCACGACGACGCGCGCGCCGGCGTCGAGCGCGGCACCGAGGGCGCGTGCCACCGACTCTGCTCCGTCGGGCACGACGACGGGATCGCCAACATCCAGGCCGGCGGACCGGAGGAGCTCGACAGCGCGCGGCCCCGATCGGTCCGGGCGTTCACCGCGCGCGCTGCGGTCGGACACGACGACGACTGTCGCGAGCGGGCCGGGCGGCGGGAGTGCGGTCATGCCCTGAGACTACAGACCGCCTCCCGGCGGGCTCAGGGACCACGGTCCGGCACCTGCGAGGACGGAGGTGTCTTCGCAGGTGGGGATGTGGCTGCTCAGATGGGCTGCCCGGCGTGCAGCCCGTCGTGCAGCACGAGCACGGTCGACGCGGCGTTGCGGACGACGTCGGCGCTGACGGACCCGAGCAGCATCCCGCGGAAGGCGCCCAGCCCGCGCGACCCGACGACGACCAGGACGGCGTGCTGCGAGGCTGCCACGAGCGCGTGGGCCGGGTCGTCGTCGAGGAGGGCGGTTCGCACCTCCAGCCCGGGGTGCTCGGCGCGGAGGCGGGCGGCCACGGCCTGCGCGGCGCGGTGCGTCGGGTCGTGCTCGTCGACCTCGGTCGCAGCCTGCGGTGAGAGCGCGGGCATGCCGCGCCCGTACAGGTCGGCGGCCGTCGGGCGCGCGTGGACGACGAGGAGCGGGGCAGAGCGCATCGATGACGCCCGGGCGGCGGCCTCGGCGGCCGCGAGGGACGCGCGTGAGCCGTCGACCCCGACGACGATCGGCGAGCCGGCAGCCGGTGCGGCGGTCTCGTCGCCCCTCACGACGGCGACGTCGGAGCGCGAGTGCGCCGCGAGATGTGCAGCGATCGGGCCCACCCGCAGGCGTCCCGCGCGGCCGCGTGCGCCGACGACGAGCAGCTGGGCAGACTCGCTCAGCCCGCGCAGGGCCGACACCTCACCGCCACGGATCGACGTGGTCGTGACAGTCAGGTCGGGGTAGTGGTCGGCCGCGACGGCCTGCATATCGCTCAGGTAGGAGGTGGCCTCCGCGGCGAGCTCGGCGTCGACCAGCGGGTACCAGCTCCATTCGACGAGGTCGCGGGGGTCCGTCCAGGCGCGGGCAAGGAGTACGTCGGCGCCTCGGAGCGACGCCTCGTGCAGTCCCCACTCGAGCGTGTGCGCGCTGTGCGGCGAGCCGTCCAGGGCGATCACCACGGGACCGTCGGCGCGCATGAGAACCCACCTCTTGATCGGTGCCGGTAGGAGCCGGTCCGTCCACCCTGCCCACGATGGGGCGTGCTGTCGAGGGCCCTCCGTCCCGACCGATCGAGGCCGGCACGCGCGTGACGTGCGCGGTCGCGACGCTTCCGGCCGCTACGCGCCCGTCGCCGGGGTCCGGGCGAGCTGGGCGAGCTCGGCGCCCCACGCCCGGGCGCGGTCGAGCTCGCCGGCTGCGAGGGGGCCTGCCTTGGCTGTCACCACGAAGCTGTGGGCCGGCCCGAGCGGCTGGACGCCGCGACGGTGGAGCAGCCTGCTCGCGCTCGCGGCGGCGGAACCCGCCCAGCGGGACTTCATCCGGGTGTCGAACGTCGCCGTCACGACGCCCGCGCCGACAGGGCTGAGGTGCTCGAGCCACTCGCGCATGCCGACCGCAGGCGACCCGTCAGGGGTGCCCGCCTCCTGCAGGGCCTGCGCACGGCTCGTCGGTCGGCTCATCCCGAGTGCATGCGTCGGACCGCCCACCACGAGGAGCCCGACACCGCGGTCGATCACCTCGGGGGCCGCTCCGACGTCAACGACCTCGGCGTCGAGCGCCGGCCGCAGGCCGTCCGCGATCGCCTCGGCGACCTGTCGGGTGTTGCCGAACATTGACTCGACGACCACCACTGCGCGCATCCCTCTGCCTCCGTCGTTGGGTACCAGTGACAGGTTCGCCGCTGGGCCGGGCACCCGCACAGGGACGAACGGCCCGACCGACCACCGCAACGTGCCACGTCAGCGACCCGAAGGTCCTGCGGATTCTCGGCGACATCCAGGAATAATTGGTTGATGGTCAGCCGGCGTGTCAGTGCGTATCGAGCGCTCGCATCGGACAAGCGCGTCTCCATGCTGCACGCGTTGCAGCGGTCCGACGACCCCCTGGGCGTCGAGGAGCTGGCGGCGGCCGTGGGCCTGCACGTCAACACGGCGCGCGAGCACCTCGAACAGCTCATCGATTCCGGTTTCGTCGCGAGCGCGCCCGAGCTCCGCACGACGCGCGGACGTCCCCGGATCCTGTACAGCGCGGTCGAGCGGATCGCCCCGGCGACGACGGACGGCTGGGCGCGGGACCAGCTCATGCGGGTGCTCGTCGCGGGCTACGGACGGCGACTGGCCTCAGCGACGGGTGCGGCGCAGGATGCCGGTTCGGTCTGGGGCAGGAGCCTGACGGCGACCCGGCCGGAGCTGTCACGCCGTCGGCAGCGGGCCGCAGCGGTCACCGCCGTTGACCCGGGCGGGTTGTGCCCCGACGTTGCCTGTCCCGATTCGTACGGTCCGGTTGCGGCCCACGTGGACTGCACGATCGTCGCACCCCTCGACCGGGCCGCCGGGCTGGCCCAGCTCGCCGCGCTCGAAGCGCACTTCGACGACCTGGGCTTCGAGCCGGAGGGCGACGCTGAGCGGCTCGAGGTGCACCTGCGCCGTTGCCCGTTCCTCGACCTGGCCCGCGAGCGGCCCGAGGTCGTGTGCAGCGTCCATCTCGGGCTGGCCCGCGGCGTGCTCGAGCAAGAGGGCGGACCGTTGTCTGCCGAGTGGCTCGAGCCGTTCGTCGAGCCGCAGCACTGCGTGCTGCACCTCACCCACTCCTGACGCTCAGGCCGGGCCGGGGACAACAAGTGACGTAGGTCACAGAGCGCGCGAGTTGACACGGCATCTGCCGCTTCAATGCCCTCCCTCTTCGCCACCATCATGGCGAGTGAGGCTGGTCGACCCGAGCGGTGGAGGAAAGGATGGCGATCTCGTCCGGAACGTCGCGGGTGGACCTCGCGACGTGGGATCCCGAGAACGAAACCACCTGGGACAGCCGGTTCGTCTGGCGGACGCTGTGGATCACGACCTACAACCTCACGCTCGCGTTCTGCGCGTGGTATCTCGTGAGCGCGATCGCGTTGCGGCCATGCGCTCGTACATGCGTGGCATCAACCTCGACGACCACCGCGACGAGCGGATCGCCACGGCCGTCGGGATGACAGGAGTCGAGATCGAGGAGATGTACCGGCTGCTCGCGATCGCGAAGTACGAGGACCGGTACGTCATCCCGTCCGCGCACGCCGATACCGCGGCCAAGCTCGAGGAGCTCGGCGCGAGCTGTTCCCTCGACTTCGAGGGCGGTCCCGGCATGGGCGGCGCAGGCCCCTTCGGCTCGTCGAGAGGGTCGCCCGTGCCGGTCGCGGTCGAGACGTTCCATGCGCTCAAGGACCGCCAGACGAGCGACGGCCCGTCGACCCCGACCGGCGGGTTTGGGTCGCGTGAACCTGCTGAGCTGGGACGGCAGCGGCACGCCCAACGGGCTGTTCCTGCCCTCCGCCGGCAGCCAGGGCGCCGTCGGACCGTCGCGCCCGCCTTCGACGCGACGACGCGCATGGACAAGACGATGTACGTGGCCGTCGCGGCCACTCTCGGGTCCGGGTCCGGGGCCCTGGCCGTGCTGCAGCACCAGATCCTCGGTGCGGGCTACGACTACCGAGGCTCCGTCTCGCCGTGGCTCCGCTCGATCCTCACGCTGCGCCCCGACGCGTCGCTGATGTCGGGCGTCCCGCTCGCGTTCCAGGTCCACGTGGTCGCTGCGAACCTGATGTTCGCGCTGTGGCCGTTCACGCGCCTGGTGCACGTCTTCTCGGCGCCGCTCGGCTACCTCACGCGGCCGTATGTGGTGTACCGGTCGCGGGACGAGCGGCTCGGGACGCGGTCGACGCGCCGCGGCTGGGAGCGCGTCGAACGTCCGGGCACACGCGCGGGCTGATGCTCCGGGTCGGGCCCGGTCAGAGGCCCACCCACGTGCGCGCGCCGTCCGCGAGCTGCTGCCGCTTCCAGATCGGGACCTCGGTCTTGACGCGTTCGACGAGCGCACGACATACGTCGAACGCGAGCGCCCGGTGCGCGGTCGCGACGCACGCGACGATCGCGACGTCGCCGACGACGAGCGAACCCGTCCGGTGCGTCACAGCGAGGCCGAGCACCTCGGGGTCGACAGCCAGCTCGGTGCAGATCCGGCGCAGCACCGACTCGGCGTCGGGGTGGGCCGAGTACTCGAGCCCCGTGACCGGCCCGTCGGCGTCGGGGTCGTGGTCCCGTACCTGGCCGACGAAGGTTGCCACGGCGCCCGCGCGTGGGTCCGCTACGGCCGCGAGGTGGGCCAGGACGTCGAGGTCGGCGTCAACGATGCTGGCGAGGATCTGCGTCACGACGCCAGGCTACGACGTGCCGTGCGGCGGCGCGGACCGACTGTCAGGATGGGCTCCATGGCCGACGACGCGAGGCACGTGCTCGGACGGCTCGACGCGCAGGTCACGGTTGTCGAGCACGGCGACCTCGAGTGCCCGTACTGCCGTGCGGCGGCCCCCATCCTGCGTGCGCTGGTCGAGCGTTCTGGCGGTCGGGTGCGCCTGGTCTGGAAGCACTTCCCGCTGTTCGTGGTCCACCCGCACGCGCTGACGGCAGCGCTCGCGGCCGAGGCAGCCGGTGCGCGCGGTCTGTTCTGGGAGATGCACGACCTGCTGTTCGCCCACCAGGACCACCTGGACGACTCTGACCTGCGCGACTACGCGGTCACGCTCGGCCTCGACCCGGCCCAGGTGGCCGGCGAGGGCGCTCAGGTGTTCGCCGACGTGGTGGAGGCCGACTACACCGATGGCCTCGCGCACGGCGTCCGCGGCACGCCGACGCTGTTCATCGACGGCGTCCGGTACGGCGGACCGATCAAGCTCGCCGAGCTCGTCGCCGCGACTGCCGCCGGCTGACCGTCGCTCACGTCGCGGGAGCCACCCAGGGCCTCGGCGGCAGGGACGGTGGCGGCTCATCGGACTCGGGCGAGCACAGCGGCAGGCGCTCGCCGAGGATCCGCAGCAGGACCGAGCCGAGCACCGCGGCGACGAGCGACCCGGCGAGCACGCCGATCTTGGCCTGCTCGACGAGCGCTGCGTCGGTGAACGCGAGGTCGGCGATGAACAGCGAGATCGTGAACCCGATGCCCGCCAGCACGGCGCCCCCGAGCAGGTGGCCGTACCGCACCCGACCGGGCAGGACGCCGAGCCCGACTCGGATCGCCAAGGTCGAGGCGCCGAAGATCCCGATCGTGTTTCCGGCCACGAGCGCCACCGCGACGCCGATCGTCACGGACGAGGACGCGGCCGACCGCAGCGTCTCCGGGTCGAGGCGCACCCCGGCGTTCGCGAGCCCGAAAACCGGCACGACCACGTACGCGCTCCACGGGTGCAGCACGCGCTGCAGCCGGTCGCTCGGCGGCACGGCGGCCCGCGCGGCGAGCTCGGTGAGGTGCTCACGCTCGGCCGACGTGTCGTGCGCGAGGCGTTTCGCGTACTGCACGACGTCCTCGACCTCTTCGCCCCTGGACCGCCGCGACGGGACGAGCAACCCGATGAGCACGCCCGCGAGTGTCGGGTGCACCCCGGAGGCCTGCACGGCGAACCACAGCGCGACGGCCGCGAGGACGTACGGAGCGAGCCGCCACACGCCCAGCCACCGCATCGCCAGGATCGCGACGACGACGACGCCTGCGAGGGCAAGCGCAGCCACGTCGACGTGCTTCGTATAGAAGACGGCCATCACGGTGATCGCACCGATGTCGTCGACGATCGCGAGCGTGAGCAGGAACAGCCTGAGGCGGTCGGGGCAGGCAGGGCCGAACAGCGCAAGGAGGCCGACGAGGAACGCGGTGTCGGTCGACATCACGATCCCCCACCCGTGCGCCGCGTCGGTTCCGCCGTTGAAGGCGAGGTAGATGAGCGCCGGGACGAGCAGCCCACCGAGCGCGCCGAGCGCGGGGACGGCCACCGTGCGCCGGGACCGCAGCTCACCGCTCGTGACCTCGCGGTTGATCTCGAGCCCGACGACGAGGAAGAACACGGCCATCGCCGCGTCGTTGACCCAGTGGTGCAGGTCGAGGTCGAGTCCGATCGAGCCCACATGGAAGCCGGCCGTCGTCGACCACAGCGACGCGTAGGCGTCGGCCAACGGCGAGTTGGCCCACACGAGCGCGACGACCGTCCCGGCGAGCAGGAAGACAGCGCTCCCGGCCTCGTTCGCGATGAACCGCAGCACCGCGGGGTTGACCGCCGGGAGGCGCACGCGCAGCGGCGGACCGGGTACCGGGGTCGTCCCCATCCATGCCTCCGGTGGTGGGGAGGAGCGCTTCAGGCCGACTTCACGTGCACCGGGACGGTGTGCAGACCAGTGGCACCGTCGGGGATCACGTCCGCGACCGCGCCGGTCTGGGGTCCGACCGGGTCGGTCGCGCGGCACTGCAGGGTGTGGTCGCCCGGGGTCGCGTCCCACGCGAGGGCCCACTGACGCCAGCTGTCGATCCCACCGTCGGCAGCCAGGGTCGCGGCCTGCCACGGGCCGTCGTCGACCCGCACCTCGACGCCGACGACCCCTCGGTGCTGCGCCCACGCCGTGCCCGCGACCACGACCCGCCCAGCCTTGACGCTGGAGCCTGAGCGGGGCAGCTCGATGCGGGACTCGGTCTTGACCGGGCCGTGGTCCGACCAGCCGCGCTCGGTCCAGTAGGCGGTGGCGTCCGCAAAGCGGGTCACCTCGAGGTCGACGACCCACTTCGTCGCTGAGACGTACCCGTACAGGCCGGGGACGACCATGCGCACCGGGAAGCCGTGCTGGACGGGCAGCGGGGCGCCGTTCATGCCGACGGCGAGCAGCGCGTCGCGGGCGTCGGTCAACGCCTCGATCGGCGTGGAGGCAGTGAAGCCGTCGGAGCTCCTCGACAGGACCATGTCGGCATCCGGGAGCGGCACGGCGCGGGCAAGCACCTCCCGGACGGGCAGGCCCAGCCACATCGCATTCCCGACGAGGTTGCCGCCGACCTCGTTCGACACGCACGCGAGCGTGACCCACGCCTCGACGAGGTCCGCGGCGAGGAGCTCGGCGAACGTCAGCGTGACCTCGTGCTCGACGAGCCCGTGCACGCGCAGCGACCACGTGTCAGGGTCGATGTCCGGGACCGACAGCGCGGTGTCGATCCGGTAGAAGTCGGAGCTCGGGGTGACCCACGGGTCGAGGCCCGCGACCGGGGCGCCGTCGAGGGAGGCGTCGACGGCGGCGGGCAGGGCGACCGGCCGTGTGGCGACGGGCAGGTGCAGGGCCGCGCGCGCTGCGACGACGGTGCGGTGGCCCACGCCGAGGGCTCGTCCCCCGACCGCGGCGAGTGCGCCGCCGAGGGTCACGAGCCCGACCGTGCGCAGGAACGTGCGACGGCTGGCGTACCGGGGCGGCGGGTCGTCGTCGCGCGCGGCCGCCGGAGAGCTTGCCGGCTCGGATGCGGGTTCAGGGAGCCGACGGATCAGCGCGTGCAGCGCGCCGAGTCCCACGATCGCGCCCAGCAGGCTCGGTACGGGCGCGAGCGCACCGGCACCCGGGCGCTTCGCCGCGGCGATCCCCGCGACGACCCCGAGCGCGACCACGACCGCTGCACCGAGCTCCCACCGGCGTCGCGCGAGAACTCCCGCCAGCGCGGCGAGCGCCGCCACGACGATCAGCATCCCGACGGTGAGCGCGAGCTTGTCGGACGTGCCGAACGTCCTGACTGCAAAGTTCTTGAGCCAGGCGGGCGTCGCGTCGATGAAGGTTTCGCCCAGGGCGACGAGCGGGTCCGAGGCAGGCGACACGACGGCGGCGACGAGCGCGGCCGCGCCGAGCGTCAGCGTGCCGGCGGCGATCCCGGCGATCCCGGCCGCCGTCGCGGTCCCGGCGAGGCGAGCGCCTGCGGCTGATTCTGGACGTCGCATTCCTCGAGTATGGGGCTGGTCGGGTGTCGCGTCGCTTCGACAGCGTGGAGGTAGGAGCACGACTCCTCGCACAGCTGTGGTCACCGGGGCATCGCGTTCGACTGCCGCGCGGCGAACCCGTTGATCCTCATCGCGGTGGCGCACGGCGACCTCGTCGACCCAGAAGCCGTCATGGCGGCAGTCGCCTCGTGTTCGACCTGGCCCCCGGGGCGGTCGCGACCGACACGACCGGCACGATGGCGATGCGTGCGGGGCGGACCGAGCGGACGCCGGTCGAGGCGGTTGCCGACCTGGTCGTCGCGATCGGCGAGGGACGCCTCGATGTGCTCTCGGGGCGGTTCCTGCGTGCGGGTGCGGACACCGCGGACTCTCTCCCGGCGGCGGCCGACCGGATCGTCGCGGCGGACGCGAGGGTCCTGCGCCTGGTGACCGAGGGATCGGACGACCCCGCCGCCTGGGCGGTCGGCCGGGCGCGTCAGATCTCAGGCGAACCCAGCGTGGCGGGGACCTGCGCGGCGTGGCCGGCCGTCCGAAGCTCAGCCCGCAGCCGTTCACCGGCGACGTCGAGCTCGGGCCCCGGCACGCCGCGACGAGCGTTCGCGAACGTCAGGCTCGCCTCGTCCCAGGCGGGCAGGACGTGCACGTGCAGATGGGGGATCTCGAAGCCCGCGACGAGGACGGCCGCCCGGGGGGCACCCCACGCGGCCCGCTGCGCGAGCCCGATCGTCTTGGTGACCGAGATGAGGTGCGCGAGGAGGTCGTCGGGGGCGTCGGTCAGCTGCTCGATCTCCGCCCGCGGGACGACGAGGGTGTGACCGTCGGTGATCGGCTCGATCGTCAGGAACGCGACGACGAGGTGGTCAGCCCAGACGAACCGGCCGGGGATCGCGCCGTCGATGATCTTCGTGAAGAGCGTGGTCATGACGCCAACGTAGCGGGGTCGGCGCTCGTGGTGCGGGCGAGCCGGCAGCCGCCGACGGGCCGTCAGTCGCGGTCGTGGAGCAGGTCGCGCAGCGCGAGGACGGTGCGCCAGTTGCGGCCGGTCCCGGCCTGGCCCGTCGCCCGGGTGAGCACGACGGGTGTGAGCTTGGAGTGACCGATGTCGTCCGGGTAGTGCAGGTACGCGTCGGAGCCCGCCCAGACGGCCCTCTCGCGGCCGTACGCCGCCGCGTCGAACGCCGGGTCGACGCTCACGGGTGTCGCGTAGAACATGACCACGAGATGCGCGGGGTCGTCGTACGCGGCCTCGGGGAACGGGTTCGCGGCGATCACCGCGTCGATCTCGGCGCGCGTGCGCACGACGACGGCGACGTCGAACCCGAGTCGCGCGCGCAGACCGTCCGTGACCTCGGTGGCGAGGCTCGCGTGGACGTCGACGCCCCTTCCGTCGGCACCGTCGCGCAGCGTGAGAACCACGTTGCCGCTGTTGAGCAGCGTCGCCACGCGCGAATGCCCGGCTGCCTCGACGCATCCCCGGAGCTCGGCCATCGGGACCTTGCGGTTGCCGCCCACGTTGATGCCCCGCAGCAGGGCGAGCGCCGATGTCATGACCTCAGCATGGCGGGTGCGTCCGACGCCCGGCACCCCGGGGCTCACACCGGGTGATCTCCAGGTGTGCGCAGACCCGGGCGGCCGGTATCCCGCTGACCCACCGCGGCGCTCGCCGTCCACATGGGGGTGAGCCTGCTCGCCAAGATGGCCGGAGCGGCGCCCGCGGTGGGCGTGCGTTCGCCCGCGGTGATCGTGCTCGACGCCGTCGCGGCTGACGGTCTGCTCGACGCGCCGGCCGACACGCGTCTGACACATGACCGCGTCACACTGGCGCCGTGAGCGAACCCATCGACCAGGTCATGGCGGGCTGCGTCGTGCTCGTCACCGCCGACCGTCGCTCGGGTGGGCTCGGCGCTGCCCTGGCCCGCCGAGGTGCCGTGATCCGGTACGCGCCCGCACTCAGCATGGTCCCGAACCAGGACGACAGCGCGCTGCTCGCCGGGACACGCGCGCTCATCGCATTCCCCCCCCGACGACGTCGTCGTGACGACCGACATCGGTCTGCGCGGCTGGACCGAGGCGGCCGACGCCGTGGGTCTCGGCGAGCAGCTGACCGCCGCGCTCGGCGCCGCACGCATCGTCGCCCGCGGACCCAAGGCGCGCGGCGCGCTCCAGGCGGCGGGTCTCCAAGTTCGCT
>JABBOW010000084.1 GCA_012927595.1 Cellulomonas sp. | reverse complement strand
GCCCGCGCTCCCGGGCTCGTGCTGTGCGGGGGCGGGGCCACCCGCGCGGCCCCCGTTGTCGTGGAGGCGGCGTGCGCTGGGTCGGCCTAGGTGCGAGGTCGGCCGCGGCGCAGCGTTGCCTTGGGCTGCTGTCGCAGTCAGACGCCGGCGGCGTCGAGCGCGGTGATCTCCTCGGGAGCGAGCAGCAGCTCGACCGCGCGCACCGAGTCGAGGATCGTCTCCGGCCGAGTCGAGCCCGGGATCGGGATGACGACCGGTGCCTGCGCGAGCTCCCAGGCCAGGGCGACCTGCTGGGGGCTCACGTTGTTCGCGGCCGCGACGTCGGCGAACACAGCATGTGCCGAGCCGAGCGCGGCGGCGTTGGAGATGCCACCGAGCGGGCTCCACGGCAGGAAGGCGATGCCCAGCTCGGCGCACAGGTCGAGCTCGGGCTGTGACGACCGGAACGCGGGCGAGTACTGGTTCTGCACCGACACGAGCCGGCCGCCCAGGATCTCGCGGGCCTCGCGGATCTGGGCGGGGTTCGCGTTCGAGATGCCGGCCATGCGGATCTTGCCGGCGTCGAGCAGCTCGACAAGCACGCCGACCGAGTCGGCGTAAGGAACGCGCGGGTCGGGACGGTGGAACTGGTAGAGGTCGATCGCCTCGACGCCGAGCCGGCGCAGCGAGCCCTCCACGGCCTCACGCAGGTGCGCGGGCGAACCGTCCTGGGTCCAGGATCCGTCGCCCGGCCGCAGGTGGCCGCCCTTGGTCGCGACCAGGACGGTCGACGCGTCGCCCCCCCACGTGCGCAGCCCCTCCGCGACGAGAGTCTCGTTGTGGCCGACGTCCGTCGCCGTCAGGTGGTAGGCGTCGGCGGTGTCGATGAGCGTGATGCCCGCGTCGAGCGCGGCGTGGATCGTGGCGAGCGCGCGTTCGCGGTCGGGGCGGCCCTCGATGGACAGCGGCATGCCGCCGAGGCCGATCGCGCTGACAGGGGTGTCTCCGATGAGTCGTGTCTGCATGCGCCCATTGTGCCGCTCAGTGCCAGCGAGCGCCCGGGTCGAGCTCGGACAGGGGGATGGAAAGGACCGCGGCGATCGTGCGGACGACACCGTTCGCCCGGTTGGACGGCGCGAGGTACCGCGCGCGCTCGACGACCGTGGGGTGGGCGTCGGCCATCGCGAACGAGTACTCGGCTGCGTCGAGCAGCGCGAGGTCGTTGAGGTAGTCCCCGAATGCCATGGTCTGCGCGCGCGTGACGCCCAGCGCGGCCTGGACCTGCCGCAGCGCGGCACCCTTGTCGGTGCGAGCGTTCATGACGTCGACCCAGTGCGCGCCCGACACGACGACCTGGTGCGTGGCGCCGAACGGTGCGAGCGCCGGGGCAGTCGTCGACTCGGCGGACTTGAAGTCGAACACCGCGACCTTCAGCACGTCGTCCTGCACGAGGAGCAGGTCGTCAACCCGCTCGAGCAAGGCGTAGTACGTATCGCACTCCGCGATGAATGCCGCGTCGTGCCGCTCGATGTACGCGGACCGCTTGCCGCACACCACGACCCCCACGTCGGCACCCGACGCCGCGAGCGCACGCACCGTCTCGACGACGCGCCCGACGACGTCGTCGGCCAGGACGTCCGAGCTGAGCTCCTTGCCGCCGCGCGCCACGTAGGCACCGTTCTCCGCGATGAACACCACGTCGTCGCCGACGCCCTCGAACCGGGCCGCGAGGTTCGCGTACTGGCGCCCGCTGGCCGGGCAGAACGCGATGCCCCGACGGTCGAGCTCGCGCAGGAGCGGCCACAGGGTCGGGTCGATGCGGCCGGAGGCGTCGAGCAGCGTGCCGTCCATGTCGACGGCGATGAGCCGGATGTCGGGGGCCGGGTCGAGGTCAGGAAGGCCGGGCAGGGCGAGGCAGGGGTCTGATGTCACGGGTCCATTCTCCTGAGCCGGCGCGACGACCTACGCCGCACCACCCAGGAGCCAGTCCAGCGCCTCGAGCGCCGACCAGTCACCGGGGTGCGTCGCGGCGAGGCGCCGGACGCCGTCGAGATCGGCTCCGAGCGTGACGAGGGCCTGCTCGGCGTAACCGTCGGAGCGCGTCTGGCCACGGCCGACATTGGCCGTCAGGGAGTTGCAGAGGCACTGGCGTCCGACGGTGTCCTCGACCGCGCCGCCCTTGCGCAGGTACACGTGCACCGGTTCGGCCTTGCAGCGGTAGCCGATCGCACCTGTGTCGCGCACGTACGGAGTCCGGAGGTAGCCGAGGTCGCACAGGCGGGGGCGCGCGGCGCTGACCTCGGGGTCGGACAGCGTGCCGGGCAGCTGGGCGACCTTGAACGGGAAGCCGGTCGGTGAGGCGAACGGGTCGGTGCGCACCTCGAGCGTGCCGGCCCGCAGGCGAGCGAGCAGCTCGCGGCGGAGGTGCGGCTCCAGGCCCGACTCGGTGCTCAGCGCGAACAGGGTGCCGACCTGGACCCCGACGGCGCCTGCAGCCCGCGCCGCTGCCACGGCCTCGGGAGTGCCGAAGGCCCCGGCGAGCCAGAACGGCAGACCGACGGCCGCGACCTTGGCCACGTCCGCGACGTCGCGGGGCCCGAACACCGGCTGGCCGAGCTCGTCGAGCGTGAGCTGACCGCGCGGCGGCGCGTTGTGACCGCCGGCCCGCGGACCCTCGACGACGAACCCGTCAGGCCGGATGTGCTCGTCGCGCGCGAGATAAGCCGCGAGCGCGTGGGCCGACACGATCGCGAGGAACACCGGGCGCGTCAACGGCGGCAGATCGCCGCCGAGGAGCGCGTGCGGGTCCAGGTCCGCAGTGTGACTGCCGGGTGCTGCGCCCGCGACGTCGACGAGGAGCTGCACGGGCCGGTGTGCGGCCAGCTCGTCGAGCAGGTGCGGGATGTCGCGGGGGATCCCGGCACCCATCAGCACGTAGTCGACGCCTGCCAGCATCGCGCCGTAGGCGGCGGTCGGGGTGGCCATCTGGACCTTCTCGAGGAAGTTGACCCCGACCAGCCCGTCGTGGCCCTCCTTCGCGAGCCACACCTCCACGAAGTTGCCGAGGATGCCGAGCTCCTGCGCGAGCTTGGTCTGGCGCAGCGCGAGCCTAGGCAGCGGTGCGTACGGCGTGCCGGGCGGGCGCCCGCCCGGCCGGAAGTACCGGGTGACCACGCGCTCGGCCACCTCGGGAACAGGGAAGGCGGCGAGCGCGCGCCGGACGGCACCGTCGCTGTCGCCGTCCTGCAGGCGCCGGACCAGGACGAGGTCCAGCGCCGTGCCCGCGACGACGCCGAGCTGGCCGGCCTGAGCGATCGCGGACGCGAGGCGCCACGAGGACACGGCGACGCCCATACCGCCCTGGATCACGAGCGGGAGCGCTCGATCGCCGGATCGGACGGAGTCGTGCACAGCGGATGCAGCTGTCATGAGGAAGCCTCTCGATAGCTACGGTCGCGTAGGTTACGTAACCGTAGGTTGGAGATGCGCCCTGGTGCGCGGGACGAACGTCCCGAGTCTGGAGCCGGTCAGAAGCCCATCGCGTGCGCGCCGCCGTCGACGTGCACGATCTCCCCGCTCGTCGCCGGGAACCAGTCGGACAGCAGTGCGGCGACGCCGCGGGCCGTCGGCTCCGCGTCCGTGACGTCCCAGCCGAGCGGTGACCGATCCGACCAGCCGCTCTCGATGGACTCGAAGCCCGGGATCGACCTGGCGGCCGTGGTCTTGATCGGGCCGGCCGACACGAGGTTGACCCGGATCCCCTTCGGTCCCAGGTCGCGGGCGAGGTAGCGCGAGGTCGACTCGAACGCGGCCTTCGCGACGCCCATCCAGTCGTAGACCGGCCAGGCGTAGCGCGCGTCGAACGTCAGCCCGACGATCGAGGCCCCCGAACCGAGCAATGGCAGCGACGCCACAGCGAGCGACTTCAGCGAGAACGCGGAGACCTGCAGCGCGGTCGCCACGTCGGGCCACTCGGCGGTGAGGAACTTGTCGCCGAGCACGGACTGCGGTGCGAACCCGATCGAGTGCACGACGCCGTCGAGGTGGTCCGTGTGCTCGCGCACGCGGTCGGCCAGCGCGGCCAGGTCGTCGTCGTCCGTCACGTCGAGCTGGACGACCGGCGCCTCGTGAGGGAGCCGACGGCTGATCGCCTCGGTCAGGCGGAACTGTCGACCGAACGACGTCAGGACGACGTCGGCGCCCTGCTGCTGCGCGAGCCGCGCCACGTGGAAGGCGATCGAGCCCTCGGTCAGCACGCCGGTGACGAGGATCTTCTTGCCGTCGAGCAAGCCCATGAGATGTTGTCCATTCGCGTCGGTTCGAGCAATCCCGGGTCCATCCTGACAGGCGTCGACGCAAGGACCAGGCAGCAGTCCACGGCCAGAGGTTCTGGCTGGGTACGGTGTGCGGCATGAGGAAGCGCCCGTTCGCCCAGGTCGACGTCACCGCAACCCGCGAAACAGTGACGTGCGCCAGCGGGACCATGACGCTCTGATGGCCATGCCTACGCATCGCGGTCGCGTCGACATGCCGGTGCGGTGGTCCGACGTCGACCTCTTCGGTCACGTCAACAACGCCGCCTACCTGCGCTACCTCGACGACGCCCGGTTCACGCTCTTCCCGTCCATGGGCGTCGACGAGAACGGGGCGCTCACGGCGTCGATGCTCGTCGTCGTCAAGCACGAGATCGACTACCTGGCGCCGTTGACGTTCCGGCCGGCACCGTTCGTGGTCGAGGTGTGGGTGCCGCGCATCGGGCGCTCCTCGGTGGACTTCGGGTACGAGGTCCTCGACGCGGCCGACCCGGACCTCGTCTACCTGCGAGCTCGCTCGCGGATGGTGCAGCTCGACCAGAAGACGCACCTGTCGCGTCCGTTCACGCCGGACGAGCGTGCGGCGCTAGAGACGTACCGCGAGGACGCCCCCGCACTGCGCGGGTGGTGACGCGCCGGGCGCCCAGACGCTCGTGACCAGGTCGCGCGCTCAACGGGCGCGCCACGTCGGTGGTGAGTGCGAGTGTGGGGCCATGCCTGATCACCGTCGTCTGCCCCGCAGCACTCCTGAGGACGAGGGGGTCTCCTCCCATGCGATCCTCGCGCTCATGGACGAGCTCGAGGCGTCGTCGCCCGAGCTGCACAGCCTGATGGTGCTGCGCCATGGCACCGTCGTCGCCGAGGGCTGGTGGGCGCCGTTCGCCGCGGACCGCGTCCACCAGCTGTTCTCGCTGAGCAAGAGCTTCACCTCGGCGGCGGTCGGGCTCGCGCAGGCCGAGGGCCTGCTCACGATCGACGACCTCGTGCTGGCCCACTTCCGCGACGAGGCCCCTGCGGAGCCCGGCGAGCACCTGGCCGCGCTGCGGGTCCGCGACCTGCTGACGATGACGACGGGTCACGACGCCGACCCGTCGGACACGGTGTTCGCCGCCCCGGACTGGGTGCGGGCCTTCCTGGCACAGCCGATCGAGCACGCGCCCGGCACGCACTTCACGTACAACACCGCGGCGACGTACGTGCTCTCGGCGATGGTGCAGAAGGTGACGGGCGAGCGGCTCCTCGACTACCTGCGCCCGCGGCTGCTCGAGCCCTTGGGCATCACGGACGCCACCTGGGAGCGCAGCCCGCAGGGCATCGACACGGGCGGGTTCGGGCTGTCGATCACGACGGAGGACATCGCGTGCTTCGGGCAGCTGCTGCTCGACGACGGCGTGTGGGGCGGCCAGCGGCTGCTGCCTGACGGGTGGGTCGCCGAGGCGACCGCGAAGCAGGTGCCCAACGGCACGGAACCGGCGGACGAGTGGGCGCAGGGCTACGGCTACCAGTTCTGGCAGTGCACTCACGACGCCTACCGCGCCGACGGGGCGTTCGGACAGCTCTGCGTGGTGCTGCCCGCCCAGTCGGTCGTCGTCGCGATCACCGCAGCCGTTGCGGACACCCGGTTCGTCCTTCGGTGCCTGTGGAAGCACCTTCTGCCGGGGATCGCCGACCGGCCCGAGAGCCCAGATCCGGCGGCCGTCGACGCGCTCAGGGCGCGGCTGACCGGTCTGCGGCTCGACCCCCCGGCCGGGGAGTCGACGTCCGCCGCCGCGGCGCGGGTGTCCGGGCGCACGATCAGCTTCGAGTCCAACCCGTCGGGCATCACCTCGGCGATGCTCGACGCGGGGCCTGATCACGACACCGTGACCCTGGTCGCCGGCAGCCGCACGACGACCGTCGAGGCCGGTCACGGGACCTGGCTCCCCGGGTGGGTCAGCCCGCCGGGTCGACCAGGCACGTTCTCGGTGCTGTCGAGCGGCGGGTGGAGCGCGCCGGACACCTACGTCCTGACCGTGCGGGAGTCCGACGGCCCGTTGGTCCTCACTGCGACGGCCACCGTCACAGGGGACGACGTCGCCGTGAGATCCCGCTTCCACGTGTCGTTCGGGCCGACCGAGCAGGCGCCGCTGACGGGTCGGCTGAGCGCCTGACGGCGGGGTCGTTGGCGCGCCCGCGGCGACACCGAGCGTGAGATGTACTCGACGCGAACACCCCCGAAGGCGTGGGGACGACCCGTTCGACCTTGAAAGACGCCGGCCATGAGTGGCGCCGGGCCGCGCGCGGCCACGGTCCCGGCCCCGGACCCTAGCGACACCCAGTACCGCGTCTCCACATCCAGCTGCCGCTTGCGACCACGTCGGCCCATCTCGACGGCGCGGAGGCGATTCCCGTCGGCCTGACGGCCGCGTCCTGCTCCCGCCATGAGGGCGGTGTCCCGTGGCGTGCGCGTCACGCCTGCGGCGAACACGGGCAGGTTGGCGGGGGTCCCGCCGTTAGCATCGAGCAACGCCCTGCTGTCCCGTCGCCCCGGCCGGGACGCACGCTGCTCGTGAGGAGTGCACATGTTCGAACGTTTCACGGACCGAGCCCGTCGCGTGGTCGTCCTCGCCCAAGAAGAGGCGCGGATGCTCAACCACAACTACATCGGGACCGAGCACATCCTCCTGGGCCTGATCCATGAGGGCGAGGGGGTTGCCGCCAAGGCGCTCGAGTCGCTCGGCATCTCCCTCGACGCCGTGCGCGCGCAGGTGCAGGAGATCATCGGCGAGGGCCAGCAGGCGCCGTCGGGTCACATCCCGTTCACGCCGCGCGCCAAGAAGGTCCTCGAGCTGAGCCTGCGCGAGGCGCTACAGCTCGGCCACAACTACATCGGGACAGAGCACATCCTGCTCGGGCTCATCCGCGAGGGCGAGGGCGTCGCCGCCCAGGTCCTCAACAAGCTCGGCGCCGACCTCAACCGTGTGCGCCAGCAGGTCATCCAGCTCCTGTCCGGCTACCAGGGCAAGGAGCCCGTCGCTTCGGGCGGCCCTGCCGAGGGCCAGCCCGCGGGTTCGGCAGTGCTCGACCAGTTCGGCCGCAACCTGACCCAGGCGGCGCGCGAGGGCAAGCTCGACCCCGTCATCGGACGTGCTAAAGAGATCGAGCGCGTCATGCAGGTCCTGTCGAGACGGACCAAGAACAACCCGGTCCTCATCGGTGAGCCGGGCGTCGGCAAGACGGCCATCGTCGAGGGGCTCGCCCAGGACATCGTGCGCGGCGACGTTCCTGAGACGCTCAAGGACAAGCAGCTCTACACACTCGACCTGGGCGCGCTCGTGGCCGGCAGCCGGTACCGCGGTGACTTCGAGGAGCGACTGAAGAAGGTCCTCAAGGAGATCCGCACGCGCGGCGACATCATCCTGTTCATCGACGAGATCCACACTCTCGTCGGTGCTGGTGCTGCCGAGGGCGCGATCGACGCCGCGAGCATCCTCAAGCCGATGCTGGCGCGCGGTGAGCTCCAGACGATCGGCGCGACGACCCTCGAGGAGTACCGCAAGTACGTCGAGAAGGACGCGGCACTCGAGCGGCGCTTCCAGCCGATCCAGGTCGCCGAGCCCACGGTCAAGGAGACCATCGACATCCTCAAGGGGCTGCGCGACCGGTACGAGGCGCACCACCGCGTGTCCATCACGGACAGCGCGCTGGTCGCCGCGGCCACGCTCGCGGACAGGTACGTCAACGACCGGTTCCTGCCCGACAAGGCGATCGACCTGGTCGATGAGGCGGGCGCGCGCCTGCGCATCCGCCGCATGACGGCACCGCCGGAGCTGCGTGAGCTCGACGAGCAGATCGCCACGACCCGCCGCGACAAGGAGTCCGCGATCGACGAGCAGGACTTCGAGAAGGCTGCGCGCCTGCGCGACGCCGAGAAGCAGCTCGGGCTCAAGCGCATCGAGAAGGAGAAGGCATGGAAGTCGGGTGACCTCGACGCGGTCGCCGAGGTCGACGAGGACCTCATCGCCGAGGTGCTGGCGCTCGCTACCGGCATCCCGGTGTTCAAGCTGACCGAGGCCGAGTCGAGCCGTCTGCTCCACATGGAGGACGAGCTGCACAAGCGGGTGGTCGGCCAGGAGGCCGCCATCAAGGCGCTCTCCCAGGCGATCCGTCGCACGCGCGCCGGGCTCAAGGACCCGAAGCGCCCCGGTGGCTCGTTCATCTTCGCGGGGCCCACGGGCGTCGGGAAGACCGAGCTCGCCCGGTCGCTCGCCGAGTTCCTCTTCGGGGACGAGGACGCGCTCATCCAGCTCGACATGTCGGAGTACTCCGAGAAGCACACCGTCTCGCGGCTGTTCGGCTCGCCTCCCGGCTACGTCGGGTACGACGAGGGCGGTCAGCTCACGGAGAAGGTGCGGCGCAAGCCGTTCTCGGTCGTCCTGTTCGACGAGGTCGAGAAGGCGCACGCCGACATCTTCAACTCGCTGCTGCAGATCCTTGAGGACGGTCGCCTGACCGACTCGCAGGGTCGGGTCGTCGACTTCAAGAACACCGTCATCATCATGACGACCAACCTCGGCACGCGGGACATCGCCAAGGGCCTCATGACCGGCTTCCAGGCCGGTGGGGACCTGTCGACGTCCTACGAGCGGATGAAGTCGAAGGTCAACGACGAGCTCAAGCAGCACTTCCGGCCCGAGTTCCTCAACCGCGTCGACGACGTGATCGTGTTCCCGCAGCTGTCCCAGAGCGAGATCTTCTCGATCGTCGACCTGATGATCGCCAAGCTCGGCCTGCGTCTCGCGGACAAGGACATGTCGATCGAGGTCACCGAGGCGGCCAAGAAGCTGCTGTCCGAGAAGGGCTACGACCCGGTCCTCGGCGCCCGTCCGCTGCGTCGGGCGATCCAGCGCGACATCGAGGACCAGCTCTCGGAGAAGATCCTGTTCGGCGAGATCCACGCCGGGCAGAAGATCATCGTCGACGCGACCGGCGAGGGGATCCTCGGCGAGTTCACGTTCAAGGGTGTCGCGAAGGCGACGACCGAGGACGACTCCGCCAAGGTGCCTGTCGCCGCCTCCGCGACGACGTCCTCGTCGGGCACCCACCTGCCGGCGGCACCGCCGTCGGCAGGTGGGTACGAAGCGGGCACGGGGACGCTCCCGAAGCACCTGTGACGCATGACCGTGCCTGACGGGCGACACCGCCTGACGCACGACACCGCCTGACGCCCGACACCGCGACCCGGGACCCCAGCACAGGGGCCCGGGTCGTGGTGCGTCCGTGGGCGGCCGGCGCCGACGGTCTGCCTCAGCCCGACGGCAACCGGAATGTCCGCGTCGCGGTGCCGCCCAGAACGTGTGCGCGCTCCTCGCCGGTGAGCTGGGCGAGCGTTGCGCGGGTGGCTGTCCGCGTGTCGCCGTAGGAGTCGGCGACCAGCAGCGAGAACGGCCAGTCGCCGCCGATCATGAGCCGCTCGAGGCCGAACACCTCGAATGCGCGCGCGACGGCCGGCTGCAGGTCAGCGGGCGTCCAGCCGTGCCCGGCAGCCGTCAGGCCCGCGTGGCCGCCGCGTGGATGGCTGTCCACGACTCCGGTGCGAGCGTGAGCACGGTGCGCCCTGCGACTGCGGGCCTGCCCGTGGCGCCCCCGACGAGCTGGGCCGCAGTGAGCTCCCGCACGCACGACTCGGCGACGTGTGCCGCGTGCTCGGGACCCGCGACGGCCAGCTCGTGGTCGGCGACGACCTGCACGCCACCGGTGAGCGTCACGTCGACGCTGGGGTGGTCGATCTCGACGTCGACCGGCTCGGCCGAGCGGTTGACGAGGAACAAGGCGAGCGCGCCGGTCGCGGGGTCGTCGGCCCCGGCCGTGTCCCACGTCGCCGCGGCCGTCACGAGCGGGACCTCGCCGTGCCGCAGGGTCGTCGTCGTGGGCGACGTGACCCGCACGTCGAGCGCGGTGCCGCGCGCGAGGCGGGCGGTCGTGGCGAAGGGGTAGAACGTGGGCTGACGCCAGGCCGCCCCGCCGGGCTCGGTCATGATCGGAGCGATCACGTTGACGAGCTGCGCGAGGCACGCCACGGGCACGCGGTCGGCATGGTTGAGGAGAGTGATGAGCAGGTCGCCGACGACGACGGCGTCGAGACCCGAGTAGACGTCCTCGATGATGCGCGGGGCGTCGCGCTGGAGCGGGAGGTTCTGCTCGCCGGCGAACCGACTCTCGAGGTACCAGACGTTCCACTCGTCGAACGAGATGGTGAGGGCCTTGTCTGAGCGGCGCTGCGCGGCGACGGCGTCCACCGAGGCGATGACGCGGCGGATGAACGTGTCCATCGCAGTGCCTGAGGCGAGGAAGCTCGCGCGGTCGCCGCCGATCTCCTCGTAGTACGCGTGCATCGAGATGTGGTCGACGACGTCGAACGTGTGTGACAGGACGATGCGCTCCCACTCGCCGAACGTGTCCATCTGCATCGACGACGACCCGCACGCGACGAGCCCGATGCTCGGGTCCACGAGCTTCATGGCCTTGCCGGCCTCGGCTGCGAGCTTGCCGTACTCGTGGGCGTCCTTGTGGCCGATCTGCCATGGGCCGTCCATCTCGTTGCCGAGGCACCACAGGTGCACGCCGTACGGCTCGGTGCGACCGTTCGCGATGCGCAGGTCGGCCCAGCGGCTGCCCGCCTCGCCGTTGCAGTACTCGACCAGCGCTGCTGCTGCGGCGACCCCGCGGGTGCCGAGATTGACGGCCATCATCGACTCGATGCCCTCGCGCTCGGCCCACTGCAGGAACTCGTCGGTGCCGACGGTGTTGGGCTCGATCGTCCGCCACGCCAGGTCGATGAACGGCTTGCGGTCTCGGGCGGGGCCGACGCCGTCCTCCCACACGTAGTTCGAGACGAAGTTGCCGCCGGGGTAGCGCACGATGCTCACGCCGAGCTCGCGCGTGAGCTCCGCCACGTCGCCACGGAAACCCTCCGCGTCGGCCGTCGGGTGGCCGGGCTCGTAGATGCCGGTGTAGACGGCACGGCCGAGGTGCTCGACGAACGACCCGAAGACGCGACGATCGACGCCGCCGATCCGGAAGTCGGGGTGCAGTGTGATCCGGGCCTGCGCGTGGTCGGACATCGGGGACTCCTGGTTCGGATGGCCGGCATCCGCCGGGTCTGCACAACGTTGTAAATCTTAGAGTACGGCGGAGTCGATGTGCGTTCCTGGACCGACGTCGCTCACAATCGAACGATGACCGACATGGACGGTGTGGCGAGACGGCCCCGGCGACCGGCGATGCTGAGCCCGGCTCAGGCGGACGAGCTGCCGGGTGACCTCGACCCGGCGCTGCGGTCCGAGGTCGCCCACACGACTGCGAGCGCGATCGTGCATCAGGGCCGGCGCGGCGGCGACGACCCCGAGCTCGTCGCGCGGCTCGTCGGACTCGTCGAGGCTGAGGGGCTCGACGTCGTGGCGGCGATGTGGGCCGACAGCCCGCCCAGAACTTTACCCGGCGCCCTCTGGCGGCTGTACGTGCTGCGCGAATGGGTCCGGCGCGACCCGCAGACGCTCTCCGCGCGCTACCGGCTCGGCGTCACGGCCGCGCCGGTGCACGACGTCGTCGCCGGGGTCGCCGACCCCACGGGACCCACCGAGCTCCGCGACATGCTCGACGCCGTCCTCTCGGGCGTCTACACCGGCGACCTCGCGGTGGCACTCGAGCGGGGTGCCGCGTTCTGCCGGGTGCTCGCGACGGGCGCGGCATTCGACGCGGACTACCTCGAGCTGGCCGACTCGAGCGCCGCGCAGCGCCTCACTCGCGGAGCGTCGTCGCTGGTCAAGACGGCCGATGAGCTCGAGGACGCGGCCGGGCTCTGGCGCGGCGAGCGGCTCGACTGACCCTGCCACAGCAGCATCGTAGAATTGAGGACGACGCCGGGCCGCGGTAGCCCCGGGCTCCACATATCGCCGCTCCGAGCGGCCTTCGCGCCGACAGGCGCTTCCCGGTCCGGCGTCGCCCCGCACACTTCACCCCGCCAACCCGCCGTCGTTCACCCGGTCGTCGCTCACCGCATTGGGTGTTCACCTCCGCGTTGCCCTAGCCTGGGGCGACACCTTCCCCCTCCACCGGAGCCCCCTGTGCGCCTGCGCCTGACGCCGCGTGACAACACCTTCTTCGATC
>JABBOW010000045.1 GCA_012927595.1 Cellulomonas sp. | reverse complement strand
CCGCGAGCGCGTCCGGGTCGTCATGCGGGGCCGTGATCGCGTGTGGTCCGGCGACCTCGCGCAGCACAGCGATGTCCGACACCACCACCGGGCGACCCGCTGCGAGCGCCTCGAGAACGGGGAGCCCGAACCCCTCGTCGATCGACGGGAGCACGAGCGCGCGACTACCCGCGACGAGCGTCGTGAGGTCCGCGTGGTCGAGCCACCCGGTCAGGTGCACGCCGGGCCGGGCGCCCAGGGCGGCCTCGCGGCCGGCTGGACCGGCTAGAACGAGGCCAGGGCAGTCGGCGTTCGTCGCGCGCAGACGGGCGTGCGCCTCGAGGAGCGTCGGCAGGTTCTTGCGCGGGTCCAGCGAGCCGACGAAAAGGAAGTAGTCCTCGGGCAGGCCGCGAGCAGCCGTCCACCGGTGATCAGGCAGCCGTGCGTCGAACCATGAGGAGTCGACGCCGAGCGGGATGGCCGTAACGCGCTCGTCGGCCAGCGCGTAGTGGCTGCGGACGGCTGCGGCCACGACCTCGCTCGGAGTCACCACGTGAGCTCCTCGGTCGAGTGCACGCGGGACGAGCTCCTTGTACAGGAGGCTCGCCGCGCTGACGGTGTGCGCATGCATCTCGTACGTCAGGTCGTGGATCGTGACCACCTCGCGCGCTGCTCGCGTGGGGGGCGACACGAAGTTCGTGCCATGGAAGACGTCGGTGGGTCCCACGAGCCGCTCGATCGACGGGAAGTCAGCCCGGCGCCAGCACTCCCGCAGGAGCCGCGCGGGCACGCGCGGCCCGACCTGGACGACGCCCGCAGGCAGGTTCGCGAGACGCGCACCGCGAGCTGTCCACGTCGTGGCCCGGACGTGGGCGTCGACCTGTCGTCGCTCGATCGCACCGGGCAGCTCGGCAAGGAGGTGCTCGACATAGCGACCGATACCGGTGCGTGGACCCAGGAGAGGCGTCGCGTCGAGGGTGATCAGCACGAGTCTGATGCTCTCACGCGTCCGGTCGTGAGCACTGATGCGGCAACGTCACATCGCTGGTCTCAGCGCGCTCGGGTATCTTGGCTCGGCACCCAGACGAGCGGGTGGTCCGACCACCAAGGGAGCACGTGTCCGTGCCGATCTACGACATCCCCGCGGTTGACGCGACGGTGAGGAACTCGAGCCAGACGCTCGAGCTCGAGCTCGTCGGGAGCAACAAGAGTGTGCTCGACGTCGGCTGCGCAACCGGCTACCTGGCTCGTGCGCTCGTCGAGCGCGGTTGTGTCGTCACCGGGGTCGAGTACGACCCGGAAGCGGCAGCTCGCGCGCGCCCGTCGCTGGCAGAGCTCGTCATCGCCGACCTCGACGACGTCGACCTCGCCCAGCAGCTGGCCGGGAAGACGTTCGACTCGATCGTCTTCGGCGACGTGCTCGAGCATCTCGCCGACCCCGACAGCGTGCTCCGGTCGGCGACAAAACTGTTGGCGACCGGAGGATCGGTCATCATCTCCGTGCCCAACGTCACGCACGGCTCGTTGCGGCTCGCGCTGCTGCAGGGTCGATGGGTCTACCGCGACAGCGGCCTGCTCGACCGCACACACGTGCGGTTCTTCACGCGTGAGTCGACGATCGCGATGGTGCGGTCTGCGGGTCTCGTGGTGACGCACCTGTGGGCGACCGTGCTCGATCCCTTGGGCTGTGAGGTCGAGGTCGACGCCGACCAGCTGCCATGGGCGGTGGTCGACTGGGTGCGACGCCAGCCTGACGCGTACGTCTACCAGTTCGTGGTGCGAGCCGAGCTCGGCTCGGACGACGGGACGACGCCCGAGCTTGTCCCGGCCGTCGACATCCCTGAGCTCGATGACGTCCACACCGAGCGGGGCCGGATCGAAGCGAGACTGCATCGGGCTACGGACGGTCGAGCAGACGTCGTCTCCGAGGTGCTCGAGACGAGGCACCACATCCTGACGCTGCGGGACCACGCGGTCGGAGCGGAGGCTGCCGTCGGCTCGGCTCGCCTCGAGGTCGAGCGAGCTCGAGCCGCAGAGCGGAGCGCCCGCGAAGAGAGCGAGCGGATTGTCCAGGAGCTCAAGAGCACATCGACCTGGAGGCTCGGGACGCGACTGGTGGCGCCGTTGGCGAGAGCGAAGAGACTGCTGCAGGGGGCTTCCGAGTAATGGGTCGGACGTACTTCTCGGTGCTGACGCCCGTCTACGAGCCGCCTGTCGATGCCCTGCGCGCAGCGATCGCTTCGGTCCGCGACCAGACTTTCGGCGACTGGGAGCTCGTCCTCGTCGATGACTGCTCACCATCTCCGGAGGTCCGGGAGGTCCTCCGGGATGCCGCGTCCGATCCGCGGATCACCGTGATCGAACGGGAGTCCAACGGCGGGATCGTTGCTGCGTCGAACGATGCCATCGCAGCCGCAACTGGCGAGTTCCTCGTCCTGCTGGACAACGATGACGTGCTTCATCCTCGGGCCCTCGAGAAGGTGGCCGCGGCCTTGGCTGACGATCCGTTGGTGGACTACGTCTACACGGATGAGGACAAGATCAACGCCGAAGGGCAGCACTACGACGTCTTTCGGAAGCCGGACTGGTCGCCTGAACGCCTCCGCGGCCAGATGTACACGTCGCACCTGTCGGTCCTGCGATCGTCGCTCGTGCGCGAGGTCGGCGGCTTCCACACCGGGTTCGACGGCTCGCAGGACCATGACCTCGTTCTGCGGGTCACGGAGCGCGCCCGCCGCGTCTTCCATGTGCCGGAAGTCCTCTATCACTGGCGCGTCGTCCCCGGCTCGACGGCCGGGGATGCATCCGCGAAGCCCTACGCCTGGGAGGCTGGGCGGCGTGCCGTCCAGGCGCACCTGGATCGCGTCGGGGTGCGAGGTGACGTGCAGTTCGGGGAGATCCCAGGAACGCTTCGGGTCGTGCGCGAGGCTTCGGCCGAGCACCTCGTGAGCGTCGTCATCCCCACGCGTGGCAGCTCGGGGATCGTGTGGGGCGAGGACCGTGTCTTCGTCGTCGAGGCGGTGCGGTCGGTCATCGAGAATGCTGGCTACCCCCACGTCGAGATCGTCGTCGTCTACGACCTCGCGACCCCGGAGGAGGTGCTGGCGACCCTCAGGGAGCTGGGTGACGGGCAGGTCGTCCTCGTCCCGTTCGCGGGACCGTTCAACTTCAGTGCCAAGTGCAATGTCGGCTTCCTGGCTGCGACCGGAGACGTGATCGTGCTGCTCAACGATGACGTCGAGGCCGCCCAGCAGGGCTTTCTCGCCCAGCTCGTCGCGCCGCTGGACGAGCCGGGGGTCGGGATGACCGGTGCGCACCTTCTCTTCGCGGACGGTCGACTCCAGCACGGCGGTCACCTCTACGCCGACGGCGAGCTGATGCACGCATTCATGGGCGCCGCAAGCACGGACCCAGGTCCTTTCGCCGCGCTCCGGGTCAGCCGCGAGAGCTCAGGTCTGACAGCCGCCTGCGTCGCCATGAGCCGCGAGACGTTCGAGTCGGTCGGTGGGCTGTGCGAGGTGCTGTCCGTGAACTTCAACGATGTGGACCTGTCGATGAAGGTCCGCTCTCTGGGGCTGCGGCTGCTCTGGCTCGAGAACGTGGTCGTGTACCACTTCGAGTCTCAGACGCGTGAAGCGATCGTCCACGGGTGGGAGTACGAGTTCGTCACCGAGCGGTGGTTCTTCCCGCGTGAGGACGCCTACCTTCGGCTGTAGCCGAACCGCGGCCCAGCGTCAGACCATGGCGAACGTGACCGGGACGCTGAGCGGGCCGAGCGAAGAACCGTCGCCACGGACCGAGAAGTTCGCCGCCTCGGGGACTAGGTGCACGTCGGTTCCGTCAAGTAGCTGGATGGACGCCTGCACGGAGTAGTCGCCCTCCCCGAGCGGGAGATCGGCGAGGTGGAACTCGTACTTGCCAGTCCCGAGGAGCGGAGCGGGCGGCACACCCATGAGCTTCGTGTTGGTCTGGTAGAGGGTCGTGCCCATCGGTGTCGTGAGGCCCACACCAAGGATCCAGTCCGACAGGCGCGTGGTGGCGTCGACCTGCATCGCGACAGCCAGGCCCGAGCCGACTACCAGCGTGGGACGACCGGTCTGGCCGTCGTCAGAGCGGAGCGCAACGCCGGTGATCTGGGCGAGGGGACGCGCGGCGCCTTCGGCCAGCTGTGACTTGGTGATCTCCTCTTGGCGGGTCGCTTCGAAGTCCGCCCTCAGAACCTTCAGGGCATCGCGTGGCAGCCCGTCAGCGGCCACCCGGCCCGCCTCGAGGACGACGGCCCGGTCGCAGAACTCCGCCACCTGGTCGAGGCTGTGGGTCACCATGACGATCGTGCGGCCCTCGTGCTGGAACCCGCGGATCCGCTCGAGGCACTTGCGCTGGAACGGCTCGTCGCCGACGGCGAGGACCTCGTCGACGAGAAGGATGTCCGGGTCGACGTGGATAGCGACGGCAAAGGCGAGGCGGACGTACATGCCCGACGAGTAGAACTTGACCTGGGTGTCGATGAACCGCTCGATGCCCGAGAAGTCGACGATCGCGTCGAAGTGCCGTTCGGTCTCGGCCCGGGTCAGGCCGAGGATCGACGCGTTGAGATAGACGTTCTCACGCCCGGTGAGGTCGGGGTGGAACCCGGCACCGAGCTCGAGGAGCGCGGCGAGCCGCCCCCGCAGCCGGACACTCCCGGACGTCGGCTGGATGATACCGCCGATCATCTTGAGCAGCGTGCTCTTACCCGAGCCGTTCGGCCCGATCAGGCCGACGGTCGTGCCCGACTCAATGTCGATGCTCACGTCACGCAGCGCCCAGAAGTCCTCCTTGTGGAGCTTGGACCGCCCGAAGTTGACGACTCGCTCCTTGAGGGACTTCTCCTTGCGGATGACGAACCGCTTCGAGACGTCGGAGATCTGGATGGCAGTGGGACGGGTCATCACAGCTCCTGAGCGAAGTTGGCTTGCAGGCGTGCGAAAACTCGCTGGCACAGCCACAGCAGCACGAGGCCGATTGCGAGCATGATGCCGAGCCGCAGCCCGAGCCGATCCGGGTACGGCTGTCCGTCGCCGGCTACCCAGAACGTCTTCTGGAATCCCATCGTCACGAGGGTCATCGGGTTCGCGATGTACACGGTCTCGTAGATGGTGCCGCCGATCTTGCCGAGGACCAGATTCCAGGAGTACACGATGGGCGACGCCCAGAAGAACACCTGCAGCGCGATCTCCACGAGGTACCCGACGTCACGGAGATAGACGTTGACCGCCGAGAGCAGGAGGGCGATCGCGAGGGCCCACACGAGGAGCACCGCGAGACTCAGGGGGAAGAACAGCCATCGGGTCCCTGTCGGTATCTCGTGCGCCACGGCGGTGGCTGCCATCAGGATCACAAACTGCATGCCGAAGTTGAACAGCGACGACCCGACCACACTGAGGGGGAACACCTCTCTGGGCAGGTAGACCTTCTTGATCAGACCGGAGTTACCGACGATCGACGCGGTCCCGAGTGCCACGATCTCGCTGTAGAGCGTCCAGGCCGCGAGGCCGGAGTAGATGAAGATCGCAAACCTCGGGATACCCCGCGCTGCGCCGAGGAACTGCCCGAGGGCAACGTAGTAGATGAGCAGCATGACCAAGGGGCGGATCAGGCTCCAGATGAAGCCGAGGCTGCTGTCCTTGTAGCGCGCCTTGAGCTCTCGGCTGATGAGGAGGCCGAGCAGCTCCCGGTGCGCCGCGATGTCGCGGATCGACTGGAGGGTGCCAGACGCGAACCCCGTCCGCGGGCTCGCCAACCGGAGAGGCTGATGAGCGAGCCCTGCGGCGCGCGCCTCGATCATGTCGGTCATCGAACTCCTCGCGGTCAGGCTCCGTGCCGGAACGCAGCGGACCGGAGCGGGTACAGATTACCCAGACGCACTGTGCTCACGTGCGCGCTCGGTGTGCGCCGGTAGCATCGACGTCCAGCGCGCAGTGCGCGGAGCACACGGCCGAAGCGGGCCGAGGCAGCCTTGGAGGATGCGTGAGTCGTTCGTCGACGGTGGAACCGGTCGTCCGGCCCGGAGTGGTGTCGGTGGTGCTGGTGAACTACCGCGGAGCGGACGACACGATCGCCTGCCTCGGGTTCTTCGACGACGTGGACTGGCCGGCGGACAAGCTCGAGCTGATCGTCGTCGAGAACGCGTCGGGGGACGACTCTGCGCAGCGCATCAGGGCCGCTGTCCCGCGGGCCACCGTGGTCGAGGCGGGGTCCAACACCGGGTTCGCGGGGGGCTGCAACCTCGGTGTGCAGCACGCGACCGGCGAGTACGTCGCGTTCCTCAACAACGATGCACGGCCCGGGCCGCAATGGATCGCTGCTGCGGTCGAGACACTTGCGAGCGATCGCACCATAGCGTCCGTCGCCTGCAAGGTGCTCGACTGGGACGGGCAGCTCGTCGACTACGTCGACGGATCCCTGACGTGGTTCGGGATGGGGTACAAGCGTGAGGCGGAGCGTCCGGACGACGGTTCGTACGACACGCCGAAGGACGTGCTCTTCGGCACGGGCGCCGCGATGTTCGTGCGGGCTGAGCTCTTCCGCGAGGTCGGCGGCTTCGACGAGCGGTTCTTCATGTTCTACGAGGACGTCGACCTCGGGTGGCGCCTGAACCTGTTGGGTCACCGGGTCCGGTACGAGCCGCGCTCGGTCGCGTACCACCGCCACCACGCGACGATGAACAAGTTCGGGAGCTACCGCGAGAGCTACCGGCCCGCGCGCAACGCGCTGATGTCGATGTACAAGAACCTTGACGACGAGTCGCTCGCGCGTGCGCTGCCGGCCGCGATGGCGCTCGCCGTGCGTCGGTCCATCGCGCGCACCGGGACCGACGCCACAGTGCTCGACCTGCAGCGGTCCCCGGGCGGGGAGTCCGAGGCCGATGTCACGCTGCCCAAGATGGCGCTGACCGGACCGTACGCGATCGACTACTTCGTCGAGAACCTGCCGACGCTCCTCACCTCGCGACGTGAGCTCCAGGCGAAGCGGCGGCGGTCCGACCGCGATCTGTTCCCGTTGTTCAGGCACGCGATCGAGCCTGCGTACGCGATCGACAGCTATGTGGCCGGTCATGACGCACTGGTCGAGGCGTTCGGGATCGCCGAGCACTTCGTGTCGCGGCTGCGGATCCTGGTCGTTACCGGCGAGCCGCTGCTGGAGCGCATGGCCGGCCCAGCGATCCGAGCCTGGGAGATCGCCACTGCCCTGGCGCCGGAGCACGACGTCCGGCTCCTCTCGACTCGCGGCGCGGCCGTCACAGACGAGCGCTTCGAGGTCGTTCACGCGAACGGCAAGGCGCTGCGGGCGCAGACGGACTGGGCGGACGTCGTCATCTTCCAGGGGTTCCTCCTCGAAGGTGCGCCTTGGCTTCGCGCGAGCAAGAAGATCCTCGTGGCTGACGTCTACGACCCGATGCACCTCGAACAGCTTGAGCAGGCCAAGGACCTCGGGCCGGGTGGACGGGACCTCGCCGTCCGTGAGACGACGCGCGTTCTCAACGAGCAGCTGCGCCGCGCGGACTTCCTGCTGTGCGCGTCCGACAAGCAGCGTGACTTCTGGCTGGGGCAGCTCGCCGGTCAGGGCCGGGTCAACGCGGCAGTCTATGACGAGGATCAGAGCCTCAGCTCGTTGATCGCCGTGGTTCCGTTCGGGATTGCGGACGACGCTCCGGTGCAGAGTCGTCATGCGATCAAGGGGGCGGTCCCGGGCATCGGCCCCGAGGACAAGGTCATCCTGTGGGGTGGCGGCGTCTACAACTGGTTCGACCCGTTGACCTTGATCAGGGCTGTGGACCGGCTGAAGGACCAGCACCCCGACGTCCGGCTCTACTTCCTCGGGCTACGTCACCCGAACCCCGACGTCCCGGACATGCGGGTCGCCTGGGACACACGCAAGCTCGCAGACGAGCTCGGGCTGACCGGGTTGCACGTCTTCTTCAACGAGGGCTGGGTCCCGTACGCGGAACGGGCCGACTACCTGCTCGACGCCGACATCGGGGTGTCGACCCACTTCCAGCACATCGAGACGGCGTTCAGCTTCCGCACGCGGATCCTCGACTACCTCTGGGCCGGTCTCCCCGTTGTCGCGACGGACGGCGACACGTTCGGAGCGCTCATCGCGGCACATGGGCTGGGCCGAGTCGTGCCGGCGGAAGACGTCAACACGCTCGTGGTCGCCCTCGAGGAGATGCTGTACGACGACGAGGCGGCCGCTCTCGTGCGAGCGTCCGTGCGCGAGTTCGCGCCTCAGTACGCGTGGTCGCGCACCCTGGCTCCGCTGGTCGAGTTCTGCCGGATGCCGCGTCGCGCAGCGGACCTTCAGTACGAGCTCGGTGACCCCGACGTGACGGCTCGCCTGTACCCGCGCCCGCCGGGGAGCCTGCGAGACGACTTCGGCCTCGTGAAGCAGTACCTCTCGGAGGGCGGTCCGGCCGAGCTCGCTCGTCGCGCCGCGGGCCGCGTGCGCCGCGTCGTCACCGGCGGCTGACGGCCTCGGGTTCCTACGCTGGGGCTGCGTCCCTGTACACGGCCGCTGTGCTGGCTGCGGACGCCTCCCACGTGAAGTCGCGCGCCCGCTCGCGTGACCGCTGGGCGAGCTCGTCGCGCCCGCGGATCGCGGCGACGAGCGCACAGGCGATGTCCTGCGGGTCTCGTGGGTCCGCGAGCAGACCCGCGTCGCCCGCAACCTCCGCGCAGGCGGTGCCCTGGGACGTCACGACAGGCACGCCGTGCTGCATCGCCTCGAGGACCGGAAGGCCGAAGCCTTCGCGCAGCGAGGGGTAGCAGAATACTGCGGCACCCGCGTAGGCAGTGTGGAGGTCGGCTCGGCTCAGGTGGCCGAGCATCCGCACGCGCCCCGGGGCGAGGTCGTTCGGGACGACGGGGAGGTCGCCCCAGCCAACCGGCCCGACCAGCACGAGGTCGACGTCAGCGAGCGTGTCTGCGGCTGCGGCGAACGCTGCGAGCAGGGCGGGGAGGTTCTTGCGCGGCTCGATCGTGCCGCACCACATCACATAGTCACGATCGAGCGAGTACCGGTTGCGGAAGTCGGCGACCTCGCGCGTCGTGCGGGGCTCCGGGCGCGAGCCGTGGGGGATCACGGTGATCTGGGCAGCGGGTAGGCCCGCGGCGACGCAGTCGTCCGCTGTCGACAGGGAGGGCACGATGATCGACCGCGCCGACTGCCTCGTCTGTGCGAGGGCCCGGCGGAAGTAGCGGTTGCCGCGGGCGGTGAAGTGCGACGGTTCGTGCAGAAAGGCCAGATCGTGGACCGTCACGACCAGTGGGCGCCTCGTTGCGGGGATCGCCCATGTCGTCGCGTGCACGACGTCGGCACCGCCCGCGATGACCTCCGCGCGCGGGCCGGGCAGGTGCTGCCACGCGTCGTAGAGGAGCCGCCGGGGAAGCCGAGAGTGGCGGACCAGCCCTGCGGGGACCCAGTCGTCCTCCGGCGGGACGGCGTGCCGTGCGGCAACCCCCGTCACAGCAAGTCCATCGATGCCGGCCAGCTCACGGGTCAGCTCGACGATGTACGTCCCGGAGCCGCCAGGGACGGGCTGCCAGCACTGTTCTGTCGTGAGGGCGACACGGAGCTCGGTCGGGTCGGGCATCGTCCCAGCGTAGGGGCGACGCCCACCCGGAGAGTCCGGGCTCCGGCCGCCTGTGACTCTGGGAGAGAATGGCGCCATGCCACTGCGGGTCCTGCTCGACGCGACCGCCATCCCTGTCGACCGGGGCGGCGTCGGACGCTACGTCGACGAGCTGGTGCCCGCGCTCGTCGACCTCGGTGTCTCCCTGGTCGTTGCCTCCCAGGAACGCGACGCCTCACGGTTCGCGGGGCTCGCTCCCGGCGCCGAGGTCGTGACGGCACCGCCCAGCGCGGTGCGCCGACCGGTCCGGATGGCATGGGAGCAGGTCGGGCTACCTCGACTCGCCCGCCGAGTCGGCGCCGACGTGCTCCACAGCCCGCACTACACGTCCCCGCGGTGGTCTCCGGTCCCCGTGGTCATCACGCTCCACGATGCGACGTTCTTCAGCCACCCCGACCTGCACAGCGTGGTGAAGCGTCGGTTCTTCCGTGCTGCCATCCGCGCGGCTGTCCGGCGCGCTGACGCCCTCATCGTCCCTTCGGCGGCCACCGGAGCGGAGGTGCGCAGGTACGTCGGTGGAGACGAGCGCGCGTTCCACGTGGCGTTCCACGGCGTCGACACAGCGACCTTCCACCGCGTCGACGAGGCCGAGCGTGCCCGGGTCGCGGCATCGCTGGGGCTCGGTGGCGCTCGCTACATCGGCTTTCTCGGCACCCTCGAGCCACGGAAGAACGTTCCGTCGCTGATCCGGGGCTGGGTCTCGGCCGTCGAGCACCTGCCCGATCCGCCAGCGCTGGTTCTTGCCGGCGGACCCGGTTGGGACCGCGATGTCGACCCGGCCATCGCGGCAGTCCCTGCGCACCTGCAGGTCGTCCGCGCGGGATATCTCCCGCTCGAGGACCTTCCGGGGTTCCTCGGAGGCGCACAGGTGCTGGCGTATCCCAGCCTCGGCGAGGGCTTCGGGCTCCCCGTCCTCGAGGCGATGGCCTGCGGTGCCGTCGTCCTGACGACGCGCGAGCTCTCGTTGCCCGAGGTCGGGGGCGATGCGGTCGCCTACTGCGGCACCGCGGCGGAGTCGATCGGCGCCGCTCTCGCCGAGCTCCTCGTTGATGCGCCGCGCCGCGCTGAGCTGTCAGGCGCCGCCGGGACCCGAGCCGCCTCGTTCACGTGGTCGGCGTCCGCGGCACGGCACGTCGAGGCCTACCGGGCGGCGATCTCCGCCTAGGCGGGCCGTCCCGCGAGGTACGCCTCGACGGATGCGAGCGTAGGGAGGAGGCCCTGGGCCGCCGCCTCTGCGAGGCTGGGCGCCGCGAGGTCCTTGTCGGACAGGATCGGGGCCAGGGCCAGGCCGTTGCGGCCCGTCGTCGGCCAGTCGATCCCGATCGCCGGGTCCAGAGGATTGATGCCGTGCTCGCGTCCCGGGGCGTAGCCCGTCGAGCAGAGGTACAGCACGGTCGAGTCGTCCTCGAGCGAGAGGAACGCGTGGCCCAGGCCCTCGGGGAGGTAGATGGCACGGCGGTCGACGTCGTCCAGCAGGACGGTGTCCCAGACGCCGAACGTCGGTGACCCGACCCGGAGGTCCACCGCGACGTCGAGGACCGCACCCTTGGCGCAGGTGACGTACTTCGCCTGTCCCGGCGGGACGTCAGCGAAGTGGATGCCGCGAAGCACTCCGGCGGCGGAGACCGAGCAGTTGGCCTGCTGCAGGTCGAGCGGAACACCCACGGTCTCAGCGAACGACGACGCCTTGAACCACTCGAGGAACACCCCCCGAGGGTCGCCGAGCTGCTTCGGGGTGATCTCCCAGGCGCCGGGCACCTTGAGCTGACGGAACTCCACAGTGGTACTCCTTCGAGGTGGCAACGACGTCCCAGGATACCGACGCCGTTACGCTGGCTGCTCCTGGTACTCGAGTGGATGGGGTCGTCGTGCGCTGGTTGGTCACGGGTTCGAACGGGATGCTCGGCCAGGACCTGGTCCAGCTGCTGCTCGCGCAGGGTGAGGAGGTCGTGGCGGTGGACCGCGACGACCTGGACATCATCGATCCCTCCGCCGTGGACGACGGTGTCGCAGGTCGCGACGTCATCGTGAACTGCGCCGCGTGGACCGCAGTCGACGCAGCGGAGACGAAGGAGGGCGACGCGTTCGACGTGAACGCCGTCGGCCCGGCGCACCTGGCTCGTGCGGCATCGCGCCACGGAGCGCGGCTCGTGCAGATCTCGACCGACTACGTCTTCGACGGGGCTGCGACCACCCCCTACGCGGAGGATGCTCCCGCGGCGCCGCGATCCGCCTACGGCCGCACGAAGATGGCCGGGGAATGGGCCGTCCGCGCCGAGACGAGTGACTACCTCATCGTGCGCACGGCGTGGCTCTACGGCGCTGGTGGGCCGTGCTTCCCGAAGACGATCGCGCGAGCGGCGAGCGAGCATGGAGGCCTCGACGTCGTCGCTGACCAGGTCGGGCAGCCGACGTGGACCGTAGATCTCGCGGATCTCGTCGTCCGCCTCGTTGCGCACGCGGCGCCGAGCGGGACCTACCACGGCACGTCGTCGGGGCTGCCGTCGTGGCACGGGTTCGCCCAGGCGATCGTGGCGTCGGCTGGTCTCGAACCGGCGACGGTGCGCACGACGACGAGCGACGCGTACGTCCGCCCGGCACCACGTCCGGCGTACTCCGTGCTCGGCCACGACGCGCTGGTCGCTGCGGGCGTCGAGCCGATCGGCGACTGGGCGGCGCGGTGGGCTCTCGCGGCGCCTGTGGTCCTCGCGGCCACCTGATCGTTCAAGGCTAAGGTGTCGAGTCGTGCACAGACCGGGAACGCCGCGGCTGCTGGTGATCCTGCCGGCATGGAACGAGGAGGAGGCGCTTCCGGGCGTCCTCGACGAGCTGCACGCCGCGATC
>JABBOW010000080.1 GCA_012927595.1 Cellulomonas sp. | reverse complement strand
GCGCGCCGGAGCCGGCGCCCGACGGCGACTCCTGGGTGCTCATGCGGGCACGGTAGCGCGGTCCCGAATCTGCACGATCCATCGTCGTGCGCGGCGGCGAGTGCCCAACCGCGCCACGGTCCTGACAACTTGTCGGCAAAGCGCGTCAGAGGCGCATCTGAGCGGTTCCGGCGCGCTAGGCTGGTCGCAATGAGGACGAAGGTCCCGGGTCCGGTCGCCCAGACGGGGTGGCACGTCACCGGGACATGAGTGAGAGGTCGTCAGTGCACTCGCAGATTCCCCGCCGGTCCCCACGTCCGGCCTTGAAGCCGGCCGGTCTGGTCGCCGTCGTCGTAGTGGCGCTGACAGGCTGCTCTGCCTCGGCCCAGCGCGGCTTCCTGCCCGGCAGCTCGAGCGCCGAGGTCACCAACCAGACCGGGCGTATCACTCACCTGTGGGTCGGCTCGTGGACCGCCGCGCTGATCGTCGGCGTCATCGTCTGGGGCCTGATCCTGTGGTGCGCGGCGGTGTACCGCAAGCGCAAGGGCGACGAGACGCTCCCGGTGCAGCTGCGCTACCACGTGCCACTCGAAGTCATGTACGTGATCCTGCCGATCCTCATGGTCGGAGTGCTCTTCTATTACACCGCGCGGGACGCCTCCGTGATCAACGACACGAGCGCGAAGCCGGATCTCACGGTCCAGGTCGTGGCCAAGCAGTGGAGCTGGGACTTCAACTACCTCGACTCCGACGCCTACGACACGGGCCAGCACGCGCAGAGCGTCGGCACGCATGGCATGCTCGCCGACCAGGTCACGCTCTACCTGCCGGTCAACGAGCGCGTCGAGTTCGTGCTCAACTCGCGTGACGTCATCCACTCGTTCTGGGTCCCCGAGTTCCTCTACAAGCGCGACGTGATCCCGGGCCGCACGAGCAAGTTCCAGATCATCCCCCAGCAGGTCGGGGAGTACCGCGGCAAGTGTGCCGAGCTCTGCGGCGAGCAGCACTCGGCCATGCTCTTCAACGTCAAGGTCGTGACGCGCGCCGAGTACGACGCCCACATGCAGGAGCTGCGTGCGAAGGGTCAGACGGGAGCCCTCGGGCTCGACTACAGCCGCTTGCAGCACGTGCCGAGCGCCACGCAGGGGAGTGGGAACTGATGGCTACCGCAGTCCAGACGGTTCCGGGGCTGGCGCCGCACCGGCAGAGCCTTGGCCGCACGGTGATCTCGTGGGTCACCTCGACCGACCACAAGACGATCGGGTACATGTACCTGATCACGGCGTTCCTATGGTTCTGCTTTGGCGGCGTCCTTGCGCTGCTGATCCGCGCGGAGCTGTTCGAGCCGGGACTCCAGATCGTGGCGTCGAAAGAGCAGTACAACCAGCTCTTCACGATGCACGGCACGATCATGCTGCTGCTCTTCGCGACACCGCTCTTCGCGGGCTTCGCGAACGTCATCATGCCGCTGCAGATCGGCGCGCCTGACGTCGCGTTCCCCCGTCTGAACATGTTCGCGTACTGGCTCTACCTCTTCGGCGGGCTCATCGCCGCGTCAGGCTTCCTCACGCCGCAGGGCGCAGCCTCGTTCGGATGGTTCGCCTACGCCCCGCTGTCGAGCGCTGTCTACTCGCCCGGGCTCGGGGGTGACCTGTGGGTGTTCGGGCTGGCGCTCGCCGGGTTCGGGACGATCCTGGGAGCCGTCAACTTCATCACGACGGTCATGACCATGCGGGCGCCCGGCATGACGATGTTCCGGATGCCCGTGTTCACGTGGGGCGTCCTCATCACGAGCCTCCTCGTCCTGATGGCGTTCCCGCCCCTCACATCGGCGCTCTTTGCGCTCGGCGCGGACCGGCGGCTCGGCGCGCAGGTGTTCAACCCCGAGAACGGGGGCGCGATCCTCTGGCAGCACCTGTTCTGGTTCTTCGGCCACCCCGAGGTCTACATCATCGCGTTGCCGTTCTTCGGCATGGTTGCCGAGATCCTGCCCGTGTTCAGCCGCAAACCCCTTTTCGGCTACAAGGGCCTCATCTACGCGACCATCGCGATCGCGGCGCTGTCGGTGACCGTGTGGGCCCACCACATGTACGTCACCGGCGCGGTCCTGCTCCCGTTCTTCTCCCTCATGACGATGCTGATCGCTGTGCCGACCGGGGTGAAGTTCTTCAACTGGATCGGCACGATGTGGGGGGGCAAGCTCACCTTCGAGACGCCCATGCTCTGGACCTTCGGGTTCCTCGTCACCTTCCTGTTCGGCGGGCTGACGGGGGTCATCCTGTCGAGTCCCGTCATGGATTTCCAGGTCTCGGACACCTACTTCGTGGTCGCGCACTTCCACTACGTCGTGTTCGGCACCGTCGTGTTCATGATGTTCGCCGGACTGTACTTCTGGTGGCCCAAGTTCACCGGGCGCATGCTCAACGAGCGGCTCGGAAAGATCCATTTCTGGATGCTGTTCGTGGGGTTCCACACGACGTTCCTCATCCAGCACTGGCTCGGGGTGAAGGGGATGCCCCGGCGCTACGCCGACTACTCCCCGCAGGACGGGTTCACGCTCATGAACCAGGTGTCGACAATTGGCTCCGTGATCCTCGCGGCATCTACTCTCGTCTTCCTGTGGAATGTCTACACCACGGCGCGCAACGCCCCGAAGGTGACCGTCGACGACCCGTGGGGCTACGGCGCCTCACTCGAGTGGGCCACGAGCTGCCCGCCGCCGCGGCACAACTTCACGTCTCTGCCGCGGATCCGCTCGGAGCGGCCGGCGTTCGATCTGCACCACCCCGAGGTCGCCGCGCTCGACCGTGCCGAGCCCAACCCGGGCATCGTCGAGCAGCTCCTCGGGGACCTTGACCGCCGGGGCCAGGCCCAGGTCGGTCCGGCCGCCGGCGTCGACGACGAGCCGGAGGCGCAGCGATGAAGGTCGAGACCAGGTTCTTCCTCTTTCTCGCGCCATTCTTCCTGATCGTGACCGCCATCTACGGGCTCTGGAGCCGTGGGGAGATGATCGGCACCCTGGCGCTGCTCGTCGTGGCGCTCCTGGTGTCGATGATCGGCGGGTACTTGTCGCTGTTGTCGCGTCGCATCGATGCGCGTCCCGAGGACGACCCGTATGCGGAGATCGAGCATGGCGCCGGCGATCTGGGCGTCTTCAGCCCGTGGAGCTGGTGGCCGCTCGCGATCGGGCTCGCTGCCGCGATCCTGTTTGCTGGACTGGCGATCGGCTGGTGGCTGGTCTACATCGGAGCGGCCGTCGGAGTGATCGCGCTCATCGGCTGGGTCCTCGAGTTCTCCCGCGGGCAGCACGCGCACTAGCGCGGGCCGAGCCATCGACCTCGGCACGACGAAGCGCCCCCCCCGCGCCCCCGGCCGCTTCGTCGTGGGCCCTCGTCCGAGAAGGCACGGGGGAGAGTCGCGCTCAGGCGGGGACGATCAGACCCGCCGTCTGAGTCCGGGCCCGCGTGAAGCGCGCGGCGGCGTCGGCCCAGTTGACGATGTTCCACCACGCCTTGATGTAGTCGGCGCGGACGTTGAGGTAGTCGAGGTAGTACGCGTGCTCCCAGACGTCGAGCATCACGACCGGGACGAGGCCCAGCGCGATGTTGCTCTGCTGGTCGTACAGCTGGACCACGACGAGCCGGGACCCGATGGAGTCCCACGCGAGGATGGACCAGCCCGAACCCTGCACGCCCGCAGCGGCGGCCGTGAAGTGCTTCTGGAAGGCCTCGAACGAGCCGAAGAACTCGTCGATCGCGCCAGCGAGCTCACCGATGGGCTTGTCGCCGCCGTCGGGGGACAGGTTGGCCCAGAAGACCGAGTGGTTGACGTGCCCACCGAGGTTGAACGCAAGGTTCTTCTCGTGGAGGTTGACGGCGTCGAGGTTGCCGCTCTCGCGAGCCTCGGCGAGCTTGGCGAGTGCCGTGTTGGCGCCCGTCACGTACGCGGCGTGGTGCTTGTCGTGGTGCAGCTGCATGATGCGGCCGGAGATGTGCGGCTCGAGTGCCGCGTAGTCGTACGGCAGGTCCGGAAGGGTGTAGTCAGTCATGGCGCGATGCCTCTCCTGTCGGGCCGCAGCATTCGCCGCGGCAGCTTGTGTGCTCCGTCAGGACGGAGCTGCGGCGAGCCCGTCCAGGCGCTCACCGTCCCTCACCTGCAACTCTGGCCCAGAATCAGTGATTCCGCTCGTCCGCCTCGACGCCCTGGGTGATCGCGCTGTGGGCGCCGGCCGGTGCGGGTCCAACGCTGAGCGTGTCGTGCTCGCCGTGCACGTGAGCGGCGGCGAGCTCCGCGGGCGTCACGGGCTCGACACGGTCCTCGAAGAACAGGCGCGAGAGCCGCTGGCGGAACCGGTCAGCCCGGTAGCCCTTGCGTCGGACCCCGCGGGAGTCCTCGGCCGGCTCGATCTCGAGGGGACGCCGGGTCTCGTGCTGGACGCGGAGCCACCGCTCGTCGTCGTCGAGCGGCCGGTGGATCTCGACGTACTCGCCGTGGGCGAATCGGACGATGCGACCTGTCTCGTGCCCGTGCAGAACCAGCTCGCGGTCCCTGCGCTGGAGGCCGAGGCAGATGCGCTTGGTGATCCAGAATGCGAATGCGGGGGCAACGAACAGCAGCACCCGGAGCGATTGGATGATGTCGTTGACCGACAGGTGGAAGTGCGTCGCGATGAGGTCGTTTGACCCGGCGAGGATCAGGACGACGAAGGCGGTGAGCACCGAGACGCCGAACGCGGTCCGGAACGGGACGTTTCGGGGACGGTCGAGCACGTGGTGCTCGCGCTTGTCGCCACTGACGGCAGCCTCGATGAAGGGGTAGGCCGCGAGTGCCGCGAAGAGCACGACCGGGATCACCATCGCGGGGATGAGGATGTTGAGCGACAGAGTGAACCCGCCGATGACGACCTCGGCCTGACCCGGCATGAGTCGGAGCGCACCGTCGAGGAAGAGCATGTACCAGTCCGGTTGCGAGCCAGCGGACACGGGCGACGGGTCGTACGGCCCATAGTTCCAAACCGGGTTGATCGTCATCGTGGCTGCCATCAGCGCGATGACTGAGAACACGATGAAGAAGAAACCGCCGGCCTTGGCGGTGTAGACCGGGAAGAGCGGGTATCCCACGACGTTGCTGTCGGTCCGACCGGAGCCGGGGTACTGCGTGTGCTTGTGCAGGACGACGAAGAACAGGTGCAGCCCGACGAGCGCGAGGATCAGCCCGGGCACGACGAGGATGTGGATCGTGAACAGCCGGGGGATCAGGTCGTGCCCTGGGAACTCGCCTCCGAACAGGAAGTAAGAGATGTAGCTGCCGAGGATCGGGACGGAGCGGATGACACCGTCCGTGATCCGCAGGCCGTTGCCGGAGAGGACGTCGTCGGGCAGCGAGTAGCCGGTGAAGCCGGCCGCGAGGCCGAGGAGCATGAGCGTGAAGCCGACGACCCAGTTGATCTCGCGCGGTTTGCGGAAGGCCCCGGTGAAGAAGACCCGCATCATGTGCGTGACGATCGACGCCATGAACAGGAGAGCCGCCCAGTGGTGGATCTGCCGCATGAGCAGTCCGCCGCGTACCTCGAACGAGAGACGCAGCGTCGAGGCGAACGCCTCGGACATCTGGACGCCCTGCATCGCGGCCCACGGCCCGCTGTACGTCGTCTCGTTCATGCTCGGGACAAAGAACGCCGTGAGGAACACGCCCGAGATGAGCAGCACGACCAAGCTGAACAACGCGATCTCACCGAGCAGGAACGACCAGTGGTCGGGGAAGATCTTGCGCGCGAACGCCTTGACCGCGGTCCCGACACCGGTGCGCTGGTCGAGGTAGTCGGCGGTTGCGGCTGCGGGACCTGCCTCGCGCCGCGTCGTCGTGCTCACTTGAGTCGATCCCAGAAGCTCGGGCCGACCGGTTCGTGGAAGTCCGACTGGGCCACGAGGTAGCCCTCAGCGTCGACCGCGATGGGCAGCTGGGGCAGAGGCCGCTTGGCGGGACCGAAGATCACCTTGGCGCCGTCCCCCACGTCGAACGTGGACTGGTGGCACGGGCACAGCAGGTGGTGCGTCTGCTGCTCGTAGAGCGCGACGGGGCAACCGACGTGGGTGCAGATCTTCGAGTACGCGACGATGCCGTCGTATGACCAGCCCTTGCGGTCGTCAGCCTCCTTGAGGTCACGCGGGTCGAGACGCACCAGCAGGACGACGGCTTTAGCCTTCTCGTCGAGCGGGTGCGCAGCCTCGTGCAGATCCGCAGGGATGACATGGAACACGGAGCCGATCGTCACGTCGGCGGCCTTGATGGGCTGGCCGGACGGGTCCTTGGCGAGCTTCGTGCCCTTCTTCCACCACGTGTGCTTGAACTTCGAGACGTCCCAGTCCTGGCCGACGTCGCCGATCAGGGGCAAGACGATCATGAGGGGGAACAGTGCCAGGGCAGACACGAGTGCGCCCTTGAGGACCCCGCGACGACCGATGCCGGAGTCGGCGGCGCCCTCGGCCAGGACCTCGACGGCCGCTGCGCGGGTCTCGTCGGAGCTGCGCTGCGGGTGACGCTCCTCGGACTTCTCGTGGTCGTTCATGAGCGACTTCGCCCAGTGGACGGCCGCGGCGCCGATGCCGCCCAGGCCGAAGAACAGCCCCAGGCCGAGCAGCAAGTTCGAGGTACGCATGCTCGCCACGGTCTGGCCGGGCGGTGCGGCGAAGTACGCGACGATGAACCCGATGGTCCCGAGGATCGAGATCGTGAGCAGGACGACGACCTGACGCTCGGCGCGCTTGTCCGCGGCGGGGTCGAAGTCGGACCGGCGATCGTGGTGCTCGGGGTGGCCGGGGTTCGGGAAGCGGTCCGGGAGCGCATGCGCTGTCCGCGCGACCTCGTTGGAGGTCTTGTGGCCGGGGTTCAGGTGCGTGCTCACGAGGACTTGGCTCCTATCCAGACGGCCGCACCGATCAGCAGGCCGATGCCGATGACCCAGGCCCACAGGCCCTCACTCACGGGCCCGATCGACCCGAGGGTCGAACCACCAGGTGAGCCCTGTTTCTGTGCGTCGATGTACGCGATCACGTCGCGCTTGTCCTGAGCAGAGAGGTTGGCGCTGTTGAAGACCGGCATCGACTGCGGGCCCGTGAGCATCGCCTCGAAGATGTGCGTCGGCGACGCCTTCATCAGGCTCGGCGCGTACTTGCCCTGCGAGAGCGGGCCACCGATGCCGACTGCGTTGTGGCACATCGCACAGTTCGTGCGGAACAGGGCCATGCCGTTGGCGACGTTGCCCTTGGCCGGGTCGACGTCGTCGGCCGAGGGGATCGCCGGTCCGGCACCGAGCGACGCGACGTAGGCCGCGAGCTGCTCGATCTGCGCGGCGTCGAACTGCACGGCCTTCGCCTGGACCTGCGGACCGCTCACCTGCGCAGGCATGCGGCCCGTGCCGACCTGGAAGTCCACCGCCGCAGCGCCGACACCGACGAGCGACGGAGCACTCGCGGTTCCCTGCGCCGAGGCGCCGTGGCACGTGGCGCAGTTCGCCTCGAACAGCTTCTTGCCGGTCGCGACGTCGTTCGTGCTGGTCGCCGTGGGGGCGGCTACGGCAGTGCTCGGCGCCAGGATGGCATAGAGGCCACCGATGACCAGCAGGGCCATCAGGAGCAGTGCGACAGGCGCATGCCGGGAGCGCCTGCGGGCTGCGAGTGCCTTCACGGATCGTTCCTCGTCTCGCGCGTGGGGAAGGGGGCGGTGGGGGACGGCTTGCGTCCGCCGGTGAGATCAGCGCAGCAGATAGATGACCGCGAACAGCGCGATCCAGACGACGTCGACGAAGTGCCAGTAGTACGACGTGACGATCGCGGTCGTCGCCTCGTGGTGGCCGAACCGCTTGGCGGAGAAGGAGCGGCCGAGCAGGAACAGGAATGCCAGCAGCCCGCCGATGACGTGCAGCGCGTGGAAGCCGGTGGTGAGGTAGAAGACCGAGCCGTAGGGGCTCGAGGAGATGGTCAGGCCCTCGCTCACGAGCCCGGCGTACTCGTACATCTGACCGCCGACGAACACGGCGCCCATGACGTACGTGAGGGTGACCCACTCGTGCATGCCCCAGCGTGCGGGCTGGAAGATCGAGCCGCTCCGGGTCGGCTGGAACCGCTCAGCGGCCCAGACGCCCATCTGGCACGTGACCGACGACAGCACGAGGACCGTCGTGTTGACCGCCGCGAAGGTGAGGTTGAGCTTCGGCGTCTGTGCCGCCCACTCGTCAGGCACCGAGCCGCGGGTGCTGAAGTACATGGCGAACAGGCCGGCGAAGAACATGAGCTCGCTCGCAAGCCATACGATCGTCCCCACCGCCACGGGGTTGGGCCGGTTGACGCTCACGTGTGGTGCGGTGCGGGGGGCAGCCGTTGCGGTCGACACGCTAGTCAGTATTGCCGATCGGAGGCGCGCATGGGTCGTTAGGCCTAGACGACACTTGCGGGATATGTCACATCGTCAGTTCCGGGTGGTCGCGGCGCGGCTGCTCGACGCCGCGAGCACCCGGGTCGCCCCGACGTGCCAAGATGCCTTTCAGGCCGTCGACGACGAGTGAGGATGCATCATGGGAACCGCCGAGCAGCGCGACCAGCAGGGCACGGACGGCGTGCAGGGCGCGCCGGGCGTAGCCCCCGCGATTCTCCTGTACAGCGACGACGTCGACACGCGCGCGCAGGTCAGGCT
Source organism: Cellulomonas sp. (assembly GCA_012927595.1). GTDB lineage: Bacteria > Actinomycetota > Actinomycetes > Actinomycetales > Cellulomonadaceae > Cellulomonas_A. Next base: position 3,947 of record JABBOW010000080.1, on the reverse strand, counting down.
TGCCGTGGGGCGCCGGTTGGTACGCGGTGCACCGGACATCCGGTGGGTCGAGGTAGCTACTGCCGCCGAGGTCATCCGTCAGGTCGAGCTCGGCGGGCTCGACCTGCTCGTGCTCGACGGCGAGGCGGGCAAGGTCGGCGGGATGGGCATCGCGCGCCAGCTCAAGGACGAGATCTACCGGTGCCCGCCGGTCCTGCTGCTGACCGGACGCGAGCAGGACGCGTGGCTCGGTTCGTGGTCGCGTGCGGAAGCCGTCGTGAGCCGACCGATCGACCCGGTCCAGCTGCCCCGCATCGTGGCCGAGCTCATCGCTGCGCGTGCGCTGACGGCATGAGCGTCGCGCCGACCTGGTCCGACGTCCTGACAGCCCTCGTCGCGCGGACGGACCTCACGCCCGAGGAGGCCGCGTGGGCCATGGGCGAGATCATGACCGGTGACGCATCTCCGGTGCGCGTCGCGGGGTTCTTGGTCGCCCTGCGCAGCAAAGGCGAGACGGCCGAGGAGCTCGGCGCCCTCGCCGACACGATGCTCGCGCACGCGGTGCGGATCGAGGTGCCCGGGCGCACTGTCGACATCGTCGGCACGGGTGGAGACCGAGCCCACACGGTGAACATCTCGACGATGGCCTCGATCGTGATCGCGGGGACCGGTCTGCGCGTGGTCAAGCACGGGGGGCGGGCCTCGTCGTCGTCCACCGGGTCGGCGGACGTGCTCGAGGCGCTCGGCATCCGGCTCGACCACACCGTCGGGCGGGTCGCCGAGCTGGCGACCGAGGTCGGCATCACGTTCTGCTTCGCCCAGGTCTTCCACCCCTCGATGCGCCACGCCGCTGTCGCCCGGCGCGAGCTGGGTATCGCCACGGCGTTCAACTTCCTCGGCCCCATCACCAACCCCGCTCAGCCCGCGGCAGCGGCCATCGGTGTCGCCGACGCGCGCATGGCCGGCCTCATGGCGAGCGTGCTGGCGGGGCGGGGGACGAGCGCGCTCGTCTTTCGCAACGACGATGGCCTCGACGAGCTCGCACCCACGGCCTCCTCGACCGTCTGGGAGGTGCGTGACGGACTCGTCGTCGAGCACCGCCTGGATGCAGTCGCCGACCTCGGGCTCACCGCCCTCGAGGTCGCGGACCTGCGCGGGGGCGAGTCGGAGCTCAACGCCGGTGTCGCCCGCGGGGTGCTGGCGGGCGAGCTCGTTGCGGCGCGCGAGACGGTGCTGCTCAACGCTGCGGCGGCCCTGGTCGCCGACGGGACCTTGCCGGGTACTGCCCAGGGGACCCTCGTCGAACGCCTCCGAGCAGGTCTGAGACTCGCTGCCGTGTCGGTCGACTCCGGGGCGGCGCTCGACGTCCTCGAGCGGTGGAGAGCAGCCTCGGCCGCGTCTTGATGCCTCAGTGGTCGAGCGTCAGTCGTCGAGCCCGAGCGAGAAGGCCTCGTCGAGGTCATGCTTGGAGTACGTCCGGAACGCGATATACGTCTGCGTCCGGAGCACACCCTCGACCTTGCTCAGGCGGTCGGCGATCACGTCGGCGAGCTTGTCGTGCTCGCGGACCCGCACGACGGCGATGAGGTCGACCTCGCCGGTCACGGAGTAGACCTCGCTGACGCCGGGGACCTCCGCAATCGCCGCGGCGACCTCGGGGATGCGGGCGGCGTCGGTGTCGATGAGGACGATGGCAGTCAGCATGCGGCCATCATGCCGCTCCTACGGCGTGTGCGCGCACGCGTGACCCGGCGTCGTCGGGCAACGCTGACGCGAGGTACGCCGACACGGATGCTGCCGTGGCCTCGGAACCGACGCACGACTGAGCACCGCGCACCGGGCACGCCCATCCCTCGGGGGCCTCGACGAGACGCACCCCTGGCGAGTCGAGCCACGCGAGCAGCAGGTCGGCCTCCTCGGGGTGCCCTGCGGGCGCTGGGGCGACAGGGCGGTCGACGTGCTCGGCTGACAGGCGCAGCGACTCGATGACGGGCCAGGGGTTGTCGGTGCGACCGACTCTCGCCGTGGCGGCGAGCCGTGCGTACCGGATGAGCACGACCTCCCAGCCGCCGTCGGGGGACTGCCGAGCGGCGACGAGCTCGGGGCAGGCGGACAACGGGGAGAGCCGCTGCGCGCGAGCCGCGCCCCGCAGGAACGCGGTCAGCCGGTCCCGAACGGCTCCTGCCTCCTCGAACCGCTCCTCCGCGACGAGGGTGGCGATCCGCGTCGCGTGGGCACCGACGACAGCCGACGGGTCGGAGAGCATCGCCGACCGGACGGCGTGGACGACGTCGCCGTACGCGCCCGGGTCCTGGTGACCGGTGCACGGGGCAGCACAGCGTCCCATCTCCGCACGTGCGCAACCGCTCGCGCTCGCGGCTGCGACGAGAGGCAGACGAGGCGTGCACTGACGGATCGCGAACGTCTCGTGCAGAGCGTCGATCGCGGACTGCGCCGCACCCTGGGAGGCGAACGGCCCGATGTGGGCCGACACTGATCCGCTCGTGCCCTCGCCCCCGTCGAGCCGGACCTCGCGCACGATCGACAACCGCGGGTACGGCTCGTGCGTCAGGCGCACCCAGGGCATGCGCTCGGGGAAGCGCGAGCGTCGGTTGTACCGCGGCGAGTGCTCCGCGATCAGCCGGAGCTCACGGACCCGCGCCTCGAGCGGCGTCGCGCACACGACGGGCGTGACGGCATGCGCGATCCGGACCATCTCTGTCATGCGGGCCCGCTTCTCGGCGGCCGTGAAGTAGCTCCGGACGCGGGTCCGGATCGACGTCGACGTCCCGACGTAGAGCACCTCCTCGTGCGGGCCGCGGAACATGTAGACGCCCGGTGCGTCGGGCAGGCCGTCGGCGAGGTGACGCTTGCGGCGGACGTCGGAGGGGACCGGGTCGGTCGCTGAGGCGAGGTCCTCGAGGTGCGTGATGCCGAGCGGCGCGAGTCGGCTGAGCAGCGCGTGCAGCACGTCGACGGTGGCGCGCGCGTCGGACAGTGCGCGGTGGTCGGGCGTGACCGTCGCCCGGAAGAGGGCCGCGAGCGTGCCGAGCTTGTGGTTCGGGGCCTCGTCGCGGGTCACGACGCGGCGCGCCAGGCGCACCGTGTCGAGCACCTGGTTGCCGGGCCACGAGTAGCCCGTCTCGGCGGCGGCCGCCTTGAGGAACCCGATGTCGAAGGGCGCGTTGTGCGCGACGAGGACCGACCCGCGCGCGAACTCCAGGAAGCTGGGCAGGACCTCCGCGATGCGGGGTGCGCCGATCACCATCGAGGTCGTGATGCCGGTCAGCACCGAGATGAACGCCGGCACGGGGCCGCCCGGGTCGACGAGCGTCTGGAACTCCCCGAGGACCTCGCCTCCTCGCACCTTGACGGCGCCGATCTCGGTGATCGCGCACGAGCCCGGGGTGCCGCCCGTCGTCTCGAGGTCGACGACCACGAACGTGACGTCCGACAACGGTTTACCGAGCTCGTCGAGCGCGAGCTGCACCGGCCGGCCCGTCGTCGGTGGCGTCAGGTCGCGGCGGCCCAGCGGCCGGCGCTGACGGGGGATCGACACCATGCCCAGGAGGCTAGCCGCAGCGACCGACATGGTGCGTCAGCCGGCTCGCTGCCCAGGTCTCGGTGGCGTGTCGCCACCTGGGGTGGGCGACCAGACGCCGGGCAGCCGGCCGGCGGAGCCGCCCCGGTCGGGTCGTTGACCCCGGCGTGTCGGCGGCCGCGGCTAGCGTGCCGCTCATGATCATCGACTGCGACAGCTGCACGGTCCGGGGCGCCGCGTGCGCCGACTGCGTGGTGACCTTCCTGACCGTCCGGGTGCGCGCGGGCGCTGCGGGACCGCCCGCCCCGGCGGCGTTCGACCTCGACGTCGCGGAGCGCGGTGCGATCGGAGTGCTCGCGGCGTCGGGACTCGTGCCTCCGTTGCGGCGCGAACGCGCCCGGCCGGGCGCGCGGGCCCCCCCCGGGTG
>JABBOW010000179.1 GCA_012927595.1 Cellulomonas sp. | reverse complement strand
GACTTGGTGTTCAGGCCGCGTGGGTCGCGATCTTCGGGGCACTCGCCTGGAGCCGGTTCACGACGGCCGATGTGACGTCCTGAAGCAGCGCCCCGCGACGGGCCCCCTGGACGGGAGCGCTCCCGGTCGTGACCCCTACCGGGCCGCGACCGGCAACGGCTTGGGCGCCGAGGGGTGGCCTCGCTCGCTGTGATCTTCGCCGTCTGGCGCACCCAGCTGCTCCTGGGCGTGGCGATCGACGTCACGCTCATCGTCCAGGCAGTCGTGCACCCCGGGTGCACTACCTGGGTCAGCGGCTGACGCTTCGCCTGCGGCCGCGGCCGGGCTGGAGGATCGTTGTCTCGGAGGCGAGAGAAGGGTCACCGCCATGATCGTCTTCACGGATCGCCTTGACGCCGGCCGACAGCTGGCGACGAGGCTCGAGCACCTGCGTGGTCAGCACGCCGTCGTGCTGGGCCTGCCGCGAGGCGGCGTGCCCGTCGCCTTCGAGGTGGCGCAGGCGCTCGACCTGCCGCTCGACGTCATCGTGGTCCGCAAGCTCGGTGTCCCCTACCAGGCCGAGCTGGCCATGGGTGCCATCGGCGAGGGTGGTGCCCGCGTGCTCGACGCAAGGGTGCTGGCCGCCACGGGCGTCTCCGCGAAAGACCTGGCCGCAATCGAGGGTCGCGAACGGGCCGAGCTCGAGGAGCGCGTCGCGCGCCTGCGCCGGGGCCGGGATCCCGTCGACCTCACCGGGCGCATCGCAGTCATCGTCGATGATGGCATCGCGACGGGCTCGACGGCACGCGTCGCGTGCGAGGTGGCGCGTCACCTCGGCGCAGCGCGCGTCATCGTGGCCGTGCCCGTCGCCCCGGTCGAGGCCGCTCGGGGCCTGCCCGGGGCCGACGAGGTCGTGTGCGTCTGGGCGCCGACCGAGTTCATGGCTGTCGGCAACCACTACCGCGACTTCTCTCCGACGAGCGACGGGGAGGTGATCGTCCTGCTCGACGCCGCCGCACGACGCACGCAGGGCGCGCCGACGTGCGGGGACGCCCAGACTGCGACATCGACGTCGAGATCCCCGTCGGCGCGGTCTCCCTCCAGGGTCGTCTGCACCTCCCCGAACCCGTGACTGCAGTCGTGCTGTTCGCGCACGGGAGCGGCAGCCGCCGCCACAGCCCCAGCAACCGCTTCGTCGCCTCGGTGCTCCAGCGCGCCGGCCTGGGCACGCTGCTGCTCGACCTGCTCACACCCGACGACGAGCTCACCCGCGCCCACGTGTTCGACATCGAGCTGCTCGCGGAGCGACTGGCCGCGGCGACCCGGTGGCTCGGCACCCGACCGGACACCGCGGCCGGCAGTGTCGGCTACTTGGGTGCGGGCACGGGAGCCGGCGCGGCGCTGTGGGCTGCGGCCGAGCTGGGCTCGACCGTCGCGGCGGTCGCGTCGCGCGGCGGTCGTCCGGACCTGGCCGGACCGCTCCTCGCTCACGTCCGGGCACCCACCCTACTGATCGTCGGCGGCGCCGATGAGATGGTGCTCGAGCTCAACCGGCGGGCACTGGCCCAGCTGCGCTGCCCGAGCGAGCTCGCGGTCGTCGAGGGCGCCACCCATCTGTTCGAAGAGCCCGGCACGCTGGCGGAGGCGGCGATCCTCGCGTGCGACTGGTTCACCCACCATCTCCTGCCCACCGGTCCCTGACCGGTCGCAGCTACCGTCGGATCAGTCCGCTGCGGCGCGCCATGAACAGTGCCGCGGGCCCGCACTACGGTTGCCCCATGCGGCTCGGGGTGCTGGACGTCGGCTCGAACACGGTCAACCTGCTCGTCGTCGATGCCCACCGCGGTGCTCCGCCGGTCCCGCAGTCCTCGCACAAGACGGTCCTGCGGCTCATGCGCTATCTGGAGCCGTCCGGGGCGATCAGTCCTGAGGGGGTACATGCGGTCGTCGAGGCCGTCGGTACGGCCGCCAAGCAGGCCGGCGACGCCGGTATCGACGAGATGCTCGCCTTCGCGACGTCCGCCCTGCGCGAGGCCCCGAACGGGCCGGCCGTGCTCGCCCTGGTCGCCGACGAGACCGGGGTGCGGCTCCAGGTCCTGACCGGTGAAGACGAAGCCCGGATCACTTTTCTTGCCGTCCGCCGCTGGTACGGGTGGTCGGCTGGGGACATGCTGCTCTTCGACATCGGGGGCGGCTCGCTCGAGATCGCCGCGGGCGGCAGTGAGAACCCCCAGGTCGCGGTCTCCCTGCCGCTGGGGGCCGGACGCACGACGATCGGGTTCCTCCCCGACGACCCCCCGACCGCCAACGAGACTGCGGCGCTGCGCGAGCACGCGGCGAGCCTGCTCGCCACGACGGTCCCGCTCTTCGCTGACTGCCCCAAGCCCGCGCACGTGGTCGGTTCGTCCAAGACTGTGCGCTCGCTGGCCCGCCTGGCCGGCTCTCTCGCCGACGGGGTCGGCCCGCACGACCGCCTCCTGCTGCGCAGGTCAGGTCTCGACGACTGGGTGCCCCGTCTGGCCAAGATCCCGGCCGACTCCCGGCCGGCTCTGCCGGGGATCACCGTGGACCGCACGTTCCAGATCGTCGCCGGCGGCATCGTGCTCTCGGAGACCATGCGCGCCTTCAAGGTCAGCGAGCTGGAGGTCTCCCCCTGGGCGCTGCGCGAAGGGCTGATCCTGCTATATCTCGATCGGCTGGGGTGAGGCGACCGACGGCATCCGGCCGACGCGCCAACGTGGCCCTGTTCGCCCTGACGCGACGAGACGAGGAAGATGCGCACGTGACCACTATCGACACCACCGAGAGCGTTCGCCGCCTGCGGTGCGCCCTGTTCGTCGACTTCGACAACGTCTACATCGGCCTGCGGCGCCTCGACCCAGCCGCCGCCGAGGCGTTCGCCGAGTCGCCGGCGCACTGGCTGACGGCGCTCGAGACAGGCAGCGATGCCGACGGGGAGTTCTCGCGGCGGTTCCTGGTGCGCGCGTGCTACCTCAACCCCTCGGTCTTCTCGCAGTTCCGCCCGAACTTCACGCGTGCGGGGTTCAGCGTCGTCGACTGCCCCTCGTTGACCCAGCAGGGCAAGTCCAGTGCCGACATCAACCTCGTGCTCGACGCCGTGGACGCTCTCGCCGCCGAGACCAGGTACGACGAGTTCGTCATCCTGTCGGCGGACGCGGACTTCACGCCCCTGGCGATCCGGTGCCGTGCGGCGGACCGCCGCGTCACCATCATCACGGCGAGCCCGGCCGCGAGCGCCTACCGCGCCGTGGCGGACACCGTCGTCACGGCGGACGAGCTCGCCGAGCTGGTCAAGCACCCGGAGGCCCCCGTGCTGGGCGAACCGGTCGCCCTGGTCGAGCCCGTCACGACGGAGCTGCCGGACGAGCCCGCCGTGGCCCCAGCGGGGCGGCGGCGCGGCGCGAGCCGACCCTCCGGGCCCGCCCAGGGGGGGAAGACGCCCAGTCTGGCCCCGACGACGACACCGGCACGCAAGGCCGTGCTCCGGCTCGTCGGGGCGGCCGACCGGCCGCTCAAGGGCGGAGTCGTCGCGCAGGCCGCCCAGAAGGCTGACCCCTCCGTCCTCACCTCCGGCTGGCATGGCGCCGGGAGCTTCTTCCCGTGGCTCTCCCAGGTGGTCCCGGAGCTCGGTGCCGCGTCGCGCCCGGCGCCAGGCTTCGTGTGGGATCCCCAGCGGTTCAGCGAGGCCGACCTCCCGACAGCGAGCGGCGTCGACCTGCCGCCCCTGCAGCGTCAGGTGGTCGAGGTCACGGACATCCCCAATCTGCCCACCGAGCGGTACCGGGTCCTGCTCACGGCCCTTGCCGACGACGCGAACGCCACTGGGTTCGACCGTCCGGAGACCGCGCGGCGCGTGCGGGACGCCTGCCAGGCGGCCGGCGAGCCCATCGGTCGGGCGTCGGTCAACACCGTGATCTCGGGGGTGCTGTACTCAGGTCTCGACCTGACGAAGAAGACCACCGCGAAGAAGGTCGCCGAGACGTGGGCCGACAACGTCGTGGGGCTGTGCCGCGGCGCGCGCATGGACCTCAGCCCGCAGGACGTGGCAGCGATCCGCGCCTGGGTAGGCGGCGGTCTGCTCACGAGCTGAGTCCCGAGCTCCGCCCGTCGACCGGCGCACCGGCCGCGGACCACTATGCGTCGGCGACGGCCCGCAGCTCGCTCTCGAGGGCAGCGACGACCTCGTCGACCTCGGGGACGACGTCCGGGTCGACGATGACCGTGACGGTGAGTCTCCCGGCGTAGGACAGGGCCGCGAAGGCGACCCCGACGTTGCCGGCGGTCATGGTGACCGGGATGACGCGCAGGATCCGCGCCCCGGCGAAGGCCAGCGGACCGGTGGGCCCGGGCATGTTGGTGAGGAACGAGTTGACCAGGCGTTGCCGGTCGACGAACCACCGGAAGAGCCCGGCTGAGGCCAAGAGCCGGAACACCGGTCCGACCAGGGCCGCGGACGCTCCCCGCGCGTGCGTCTTCTGCGCTCGAGTGATCTGGGCTACCCGCGCCAGACGCTCCGGCACGGAGCCCTGAACCGGTGCCCGGACGGGCATCACACCGACCCGGTTGCCCAGGTCATGGCTCGTCGTCGAGGCGCGGGCCGAGACGGGCACTGAGACCACCAGCTCTGCCACCTCCTCCCCACGACCGTGCAGGACGCGGGCCATCGCGCCACTCACAGCTACGAGCAGGACGTCGTTGACGGTCGCTCCGGAACGCCGGCCTGGGGCGCGCCCGGGGTCGAGGTCGACCTCCGCTGTCGCGACCTTGCGGCGTGGGCCGGTCGGTGCGTTGAGCGAGCACCGAGGTGCGCCCCGACCGCCACGACCCAGCTCGACGCGACCGCGATGCGCTCGGACCACGGCCTTCAGGGCTCCCCGCAGCGTGTGCCAGCGGTCGACGGCGCTGTCAGCGAGCAGGTCCCAGGCACGTGGCCCGGGGCGCGCCGCTCCCGCGGGCCCGAAGTCCACTGGCGCAGGCGACACCGATCCGTCGCCGTCCACCAGGCCGGCGAGCACCGCGAGGCCACCGATCCCGTCGGCGAGCACGTGGTGCAGCACCACGACGAGACCGACCTGCGCGTCGACCAGTCCCGTGACGACAACAGCCCGCCACAGCGGCTGCGAACGCGGCAGCGGACGCGTGACCGCGTCGACCGCGACCGCGAGCAGGGCGGCCTGGTCCCCCGGGCTCGCACAGCGGACGTGCGACACGTGTGCATGGACGTCGAAGGCTGCATCGTCGACCCAGTACGGCCGGCCCAGTCCCCACGGCGGCGTCACCAGGCGCTGGCGAAGGCGAGGGATGCCCCCGATGCGCCGTGCGAGCACGGCAGCGACGTCCGCGTCGGGGGCACCGGCAAGGAGCAGAACCGCTCCGACGTTCATCGGAACGGGCCCGACGTCCGTCGCCAGCTCCACCAGGTCCCCCGGGCTGATCCGCTGGACCGCGCCGCGATCAGCCTGGGGGATGCGCTCAACTACCTCGGGAATCCGGCCGTCCGTCGTCATGTCGACGATGTTAGGCCAGCCGCCCTCGGGCACCGTGCGGGCCGTGTGACGTGCGCGGCACAGGTTCTGTTGCACCTGTGTGGGTGATCCACCGCGGGTCAGGGCGCAAGGAGCACGGCCAGATCGTCGGGGTCCGTGGTCGGACGGTCGCACACGAAGCCGCGGCACACGTACGCCGTCGGGCGGCCGCCGAGCATCGGGCGGTCCCGCAGGAGGGCAACGTTCGCTTCGTGCGCTGCGGCGTCGGGCGATGCCGCCGGCCCGGTCGCGAGGACCGCACCCGGTGCGGTCGCGAGCACGACCACCCGACGCAGTGCCTCGGTCTCCCCTTCCCCCGCGGGCCCGACGACGGCCACCTCGCGTGGGCCATCCAGCACAGCCTCGGCGACGGCCAGCGCCCATCCCGCCGCCCGCGGGTACAGCTCGGCGAGGACGAGCAGCTCGGCCAGGGCCCGCTCCGCTGCCTCCCTGTGGCGGTTCGAGCCCGTGAGCGCCGCATAGGTGAGCAGGGCACCGGCGGCAGCGGCCTGGCCGGACGGTGTCGGGCCGTCCGCGGGGTCGCGCGGTCGACGGATGCGCTGCAGCACGGCGTCCGTCTCGTCGAACGCGGTGTCGTAGAAACCGCCGGCGCCGTCGTCGAACCGGTCGAGCACCTCCTCGAGGAGCTCGCCGGCGCGCCCGACCCACCGCGGTTCGCCCGTCGCCCGGTAGAGCGCGAGTGCGCCCTCGGCGAGGTCGGCATAGTCCTCCAGCACTCCGGGCGCGGTGCCGACGACGCCGTCGCGCGACGTGCGCGCCACGCGAAGCACACGTCCGTCCCGGTGCACGTGGACGCCGAGCAGCAGCTCAGCGGTCGTGGCCGCAGCGTCGACCCAGTCGGGCCGCGCGAACAGGTCGCCGGCGTCGGCCAGAGCGGCGATCGCGAGCCCGTTCCACGCGGCGACGACCTTGTCGTCCCGGGCGGGCCGCGGACGCGACGAGCGGGCCGCGAACAGCCTGGACCGCACCGATGCGTAGCGGTCGGTGTCTCCCGGCCGTGGTTCGATCCGCAGCTGCAGCACCGACGACCCGTGCTCGAACGTTCCCGCCTCGGTGACACCCCACACCGCGGCGGCCCACGGTCCGTCGTCCGGCCCGAGGACCTCGACCAGCTCACGCAGAGTCCACACGGAGAACGCACCCTCCCGCGGATTGTCGTCAAGCCCCGGGGAGTCGGCGTCCAGAGCCGACGCGAACCCGCCCTCGCGCGTGCGGAGCTCACGCAACATCCACCCGGCCGTCTCCTCGACGACCCGGCGAGCGAGCGATGACCCGGTCGCCCTCCACCAGTGCGCGTAGACGCGCAGCAGGAGCGCGTTGTCGTAGAGCATCTTCTCGAAGTGCGGGACTACCCACCCAGCGTCGACCGAGTACCGCGCGAACCCACCGCCGAGCTGGTCGTACATCCCGCCGCGGGCCATCGCCTCGAGCGTCCCGGCCGCCATCGCCAGGGCCTGCTGAGCGCCGGGCCGCGAGCTGTCGGCGCTGTGGCGGAGCAGCCACTCGAGCAGCATCGACGGCGGGAACTTCGGCGCTCCCCCGAAGCCGCCTCGGTCGATGTCGTAGGTGTCGGCGAGGGCGCGGAGCACCCGGCCGAACGCGCCCACATCACGAGGCGCAGTGCCCGGCAGCCCGACCCGGGGCTCGAGTCCGGCGAGCGCCTCACGAACGGCCGCGGCGGTCGTGTCGACGTCGTCTCGGCGCTCGCTCCACGCCTCGTGCATCGCGCCCAGCACCTGGCCGAACGCCGGCATGCCGCGGAGCGGACGCGCCGGGAAGTAGGTGCCGCAGAAGAACGGGTCGCCGTCGGGCGTGGCGAACACCGTCATCGGCCACCCCCCACCGCCAGTCATCGTCCGGGTCGCCTCCATGTAGACGGCGTCGACGTCGGGCCGCTCCTCGCGGTCGACCTTGACCGCGACGAAGTGCTCGTTGAGATAGGCCGCCGTGGCCGGGTCCTCGAACGACTCGTGGGCCATGACGTGGCACCAGTGGCACGCCGCGTAGCCGACGGAGACCAGCAGGGGGACGTCACGGCGCCGGGCTTCGGCGAACGCCTCCTCGCCCCACTGGAACCAGTCGACGGGGTTGCCCGCGTGCTGCTGGAGGTACGGACTGGTTGCGGACGCCAGGCGATTCGGCATGCCAACTACCTTTGCTCATCGAGCGCCGCGGCGCCCGAACTCGCCCACTGATGTCCGTCTGCTTCCGAATCGCGGTTTGACTGCTTGACTTCGGGCACAAACGGGCCTATAAACAGGTGTTACAACATCTGGTCGGGCAAGTTCGGACATCGACGTCGGGAAGTCAGCGTGTACGCCACAGAACGCCACCAGGAGATCCTGCGGCGTGCGCGCGGCGAAGGTCGCGTCGAGGTCAAGCAGATCGCTGAGGACCTCGATGTCACCCCCGAGACCGTCCGACGCGACCTGACAGCGCTCGAACGGCTCGGTGTGCTGCGGCGCGTCCACGGCGGCGCCATCCCGGTGGAGCGGCTCGGGATCGAGCCGGCGGTCGACGAGCGCGAGACGCGCCTCGCCGGGCAGAAGGAGCGGATCGCGAAGGTCGCGCTCGACCAGCTCCCGGACGGCGGGTCGATCATCATCGACGCCGGGACGACGACCGTGCGCATCGCCCAGATGCTGCCCCTGGACCGCGAGCTGATGGTCGTGACGCACTCTCTGCCGGTGGCGAACCTCCTCGTCTCGCGACCGAACGTGACGCTCTACCTTCTCGGTGGCGTGGTCCGTCCCCGCACGCTGGCGGCCGTGGGCGACTGGACCCGGCACAACCTCACGGACGTCTTCGTCGACGTGGCATTCATCGGTACCAACGGCATCACCGCGACCCGTGGGCTGACCACTCCCGACCTCGGCGAGGCAGCCGTCAAGCGCGCCCTGATCTCCGCCGCACGGCGCACGGTCGTGCTGGCCGACCACACGAAGTTCGGGCGAGAGGACTTCGCCCACGTCTGCGACCTGGAGGCGATCGACACCGTGATCAGTGACACCGAACTGGCCGAGGAGATGGCCGACGAGATCGAGGACGCCGGACCGACGGTGGTGCGCGCGTGATCGTCACCGTCACGCTCAACCCGAGCCTGGACCGCACGATCGAGCTGGACCACCTCGTCCCGGGTGAGGTCCAGCGCGTCACGGCCGCCCGCCTCGACCCGGGCGGCAAGGGTGTCAACGTGGCTCGCGCACTGCTCGCGAACGGCGTGGACGCGCTCGCGGTCGTGCCCATCGCCGGCGTCGACGGCGACCAGCTCGTCAGCCTCCTGAGGCGCGAGGGGGTCGCCGTCGCGGTCGTCGACGTCGCCGGTCACACCCGCTCGAACATCGCCATCGCCGAGGCGGACGGCACGGTCACCAAGCTCAACGAGCCCGGAGCGTCCCTGTCCGCGGGCGATCTCGAGGGGATCGCAGGCAAGGTGCTCGAGGCCGCGTTGCCCGGTTCGTGGGTCGTCCTGTGCGGCAGTCTCCCGCCGGGCGTTCCGGTCGACACCTACGCCTCGCTCGCTCGCAGGTTCAGCGCCGCAGGCCTTCGGGTGGCCGTCGACACGAGCGGGCCGGCCTTCCGTGCGGCCGTGGCCGCCGGCCCCGAGCTCGTCAAGCCGAACGCCGAGGAGCTCGCCGAAGCGGTCGGCCACCCGCTGCACTCGCGCTCGGACGTCATCGCCGCAGCCAGGGAGCTCCAGGATCGCGGTGCCCGCACCGTCCTCGTGAGCCTCGGTGGGCAGGGCGCCGTCCTCGTGGACGACGACGTCGTGGCAGGCGAGTCGCCCGTCGCCGAGCCCCGGAGCACCGTCGGCGCCGGGGATGCCTTCCTGGCCGGGTTCCTGGCCGGTGAGCATGCCGGCGCAAGCCATCGCGAGGCCTTTGCGCAGGCGCTCGCCTGGGGTGCCGCGGCAGTCCAGCTGCCCGGCAGCCGGATGCCCGGACCGGGCGACATCGACCGGTCCGTCGTCAACATCCTGTTCGAGCCCGCCTCAGCTCTTCTGACACCGATCACTGAAGGAGCACCATGAAGGTTGCACGCTTCCACGCACCCGGCGACATCCGGCTGGAGAACGCGCCCGAGCCGAACGCGAACGCGGGTGAGGTCAAGATCCGTGTCCGCGCCTGCTCGACGTGCGGCACCGACGTCAAGATCTCGAAGTTCGGCCACTTCCGCATCGTTCCGCCGCGCGTGATGGGCCACGAGATCGCCGGCGAGATCGTCGAGGTCGGCTCGGGCGTGACCGGTTGGGCGCCCGGCGACCGCGTGCAGGTCATCGCCGCCATCCCGTGCGGGACGTGCCGGGACTGCCTCGCCGGCCACATGACGGTCTGTCCGAACCAGGTCTCGATGGGCTACGACTTCGACGGTGGGTTCGCCGAGTTCATGATCGTGCCGGCAGTGGTTCTCGCGGTCGACGGACTCAACCGGATCCCTGCGGGAGTCAGCTTCGCGGAGGCGTCCGTCGCCGAGCCGTTCGCCTGCGCGCTCAACGCGCAGGAGCTGGTCCGCGTCGGGGACGGCGACGTCGTCGTCGTCGTGGGCTCCGGCCCTATCGGCTGCCTGCACGTTCGCCTCGCCCGCGCCCGCGGTGCGGCTCGGGTCTTCCTCGTCGAGCTCAGCAGGACGCGCCTGGACCTCGCCGCCGCGATCGTCACGCCCGACGCAGCCATCTGCTCGAGCGAGACCGACCCCGTCGAGGCCGTCATGGCGCTCACGGACGGCCGCGGCGCCGACGTCATCATCACGGCCGCCGCCTCAGGTGCGGCCCAGGAGGACGCGCTGCGCATGGTCGCTCCGGGTGGCCGGATCAGCTTCTTCGGCGGCCTGCCCAAGGACAAGCCGGTGATCTCCCTGGACTCCAACGTCGTCCACTACAAGGAGCTGATGATCATGGGCGCGAACGGCTCGAGCCCGGACCACAACAAGCGGGCCCTCGCGCTCATCGCCGATGGCAGCGTCCCGGTCGCCGACCTCATCACCCACCGCCTACCGCTCGACCAGGTGCTCGAGGGCATCGGCGTCGTGTCTCGCGGCGAGGGCATCAAGGTCACGATCGAGCCGTGACATCCCCCGCGGGCGCAAGCCCGAGATCAGGTCGCAAAGGAGCGTGCTGAGATGGCAGAACGAACAGTCGTGATCGCGTCCAAGGCAGGGCTTCATGCCCGACCGGCCGCGCTCTTCACCCAGGCCGCTGCTCGCAGCGGGCTGGTCGTGAGGATCGCCAAGGGCGCTCAGGGTCCTGTCGACGCCGCGAGCATCCTGCAGGTGATGACTCTCGGCGCGGCCCTGGGCGACACGGTGACCGTGTCCGTCGAGGGTCCGGACGAGGACCGGGTTCTCGACGAGCTCGTCACGATGCTCGCCACAGATCTGGACGCCGTCCAGTCGTGACACCCGGCGGGGGGGGGCACCTCGGCCCGACAGCCCCCCCCCCGGCCCGGCGCTGACCCTCCCCCCCAGTCCCTGACATTGCAGAGGCGTGAGATGGCAACCACAACCGGACCCGACAGCACACCGGCGCCTGGCGTGGTCGGTGCGACGCAGCTCCACGGCGTCGGTGTCGGTCGAGGCGGCGTGGTCGGCCCCGTGGCGCAGGTTCGCCCTGTGCCGCAGGTTCCCGCTGATGCCGCGGTGCTGATCAACGGCGTGGCCGCGAGACCCGACGAGGTGCGCGGAGCCGTCGAGGCGGCGTTCGTGGACGTCGCCGATCGACTCCGGCGCGAGTCGGAACGTGCACCCGGCGTTCTGGCCGGTGTGCTGGCCGCGACGGCCGAGATGGCCGTCGACCCGGCACTGCGCGCCAAGGTGCTCGCCCGCATGGACGACGGCGAAGGAGCCGTGGGCGCGATCACCATCGTCGTCGCCGAGTTCGCCGCGATGTTCGAGCAAGCAGGCGGGCACCTCGCGGAGCGTGTCACCGACCTGCGCAGCGTGCGTGACCGCGTCATCGCCGAGATCGTGGGGCTGCCCGCTCCGGGGGTGCCGCACCTGACCGAACCCTCGGTCGTCGTGGCCCAGGACCTCGCGCCGGCCGACACCGCCGCGCTCGATCTCACGATGGTCCTGGCGATCGTCACCGAGCTGGGCGGCCCGACCGGGCACACCGCGATCATCGCGCGTCAGCTCGGGCTCCCCTGCGTGGTGCAGACGGCCGGCGCCACAGAGCTGGCCGACGGCCTCGTCGTCGCCGTCGACGCGTCTGCCGGGATCGTCACCGTCGAACCCGGCAACGACCTGCGGCGCGATCTCGACAGCCGCAACCGGCTCGAGCAGTCGTTCGCGAGCGACATCGCGCCGGGCGCTTCCTCCGACGGCACGCCCTTCGGCCTTCTCGCCAACATCGGCACCGCAGCCGATGCCGCCAGGCTGACCGACAGCCCGGTCGAGGGTGTCGGCCTGTTCCGCACCGAGGTGCTGTTCCTCGATCGCGTCGCGGCTCCCACCGTCGAGGAGCAGAGCGGCGTGTACGCCGAGGTGCTCCGCTCGCTCGCGGGCCGCAAGGTCGTCGTCCGCACGCTGGACGCCGGCGCCGACAAGCCGCTCGCGTTCGCCCACCAGTCCGACGAGCCGAACCCGGCCCTCGGCATCCGGGGCTACCGGCTCGTGCGCACCATGCCCGAGCTGCTGGACACCCAGCTCCAGGCGCTCGCCCGGGCGGAGCGCGAGACAGGCATCAAGGCCTGGGTCATGGCCCCGATGATCGCGACTCCCGCCGAGGCCCGGGACTTCGCGGCCGCGGCACGCGCCAAGGGTCTGTCGATGGTCGGGGTCATGGTGGAGATCCCTGCGGCAGCGCTTCGGGCGCGGGAGATCCTCGCCGAGGTGGACTTCGTGTCCCTCGGCACCAACGACCTCGCGCAGTACGCGATGGCGACCGACCGGACGCTCGGCGAGCTCGGGGACCTGCTCGACCCGTGGCAGCCCGCGGTGCTCGACCTCATCGCGATGACCGCGCGGGCCGGCCTTGACCTCGGCAAGCCCGTCGGAGTCTGCGGGGAGTCGGCGTCGGACCCGCTGCTCGCCCTGGTGCTGGCCGGATTCGGCGTCACCACGCTGTCGATGTCAGCGTCGGCCGCGCCGGCCGTGCGGTTCTCCCTCCGGCGGCACTCAACGCGCCAGCTGCAGGACATCGCCGCCGCAGCGCGCGGCGCCGCAGACGCTCCGGGCGCCCCTGCCGCAGCGCT
>JABBOW010000171.1 GCA_012927595.1 Cellulomonas sp. | reverse complement strand
CCCCGTCGAGGAGTGCGCGCGCCACGAGGTCGAGTGCGGCGCGGTCGATCGGCCCATCCCCGACCCCGGCGTTCCGCCCCACCGAGGCCGAGCCGGGGCGCGCGAGCGACCGCTGGAGGTCGTCGCCGTGGACGACGAGCTCGATGAGCCGGGTCGTCACCATCGACGACAGCAGGATCGGTCCGCGCCGGGCCATGACCACGCGATCGGACCGGCCGAACCTTGCCAGCCGGTCGAAGGCTGTGGCGGCGAGGGCATCGATTCCGGCCAGGGGTGCGGCGGCGATCTTGGCGGCCAGCTCGTGGGTGACGGTCGTGATGACGTCGGCGCTCGCGGTGTACGAGCCGAGGTACTCGCCGACCGTCTGCGGAACGGTGCCGTCCGGTGCCGGCTCGCACGCGGCAAGTGCCGACATCGAACGGCCGACGTGGGCGATGAGGTCAGCGACGGTCCATCCGTCGAGCACGCTCCGTGCCTCGGTCGCGGCAGTCTCGTCGACCGTGTCGAGCCAGCGGCGCAGCACTGCCCACTGGGCACGCAGCGCGACGGATAGCTCAGCGAGTTGCTCGTCGGTCAGCATGGGGACATCTTGCCGCAGACGTGGGCGAGTGCCACGGCGGACCGGGTCAGGGCCGGACGCGCACCGGCTCGGCCAGGAAGTCGGAGACGATGCGCCCGACCTGGTCGGCCTCGATGAGGAACCCGTCGTGCCCGTAGTCGGACCGAACGGTCCGGACCGGGCCGGCGCCCGGGATGCCGCCCGCGATGCGCTCGGCCTGCGACGGGAGGAAGAGCCGGTCGCTGTCGACCGCGACGACGAGTGCCTTGGCCGTGATGGTCGCGAGGGCCGCCTCGACCCCGCCCCGGTCCCGGCCGAGGTCGTGCGTGATCATCGTGCGCGTCAGCGTCACGTAGGTGTTCGCGTCGAACCGTCGCGCCAGCTTGTCGCCGTGGTGGTCGAGGTAGGACTGCACGGCGAACCGGCCGCCCTCGAGGGGGTTCTCGCCGCCCTGGGGGATCCGTCCGAACCGCTCGTCAAGCTCGAGCGCGCTGCGGTACGTCTGGTGGGCGATCTGGCGTGCGATGCCGAGGCCGGTGTGCGGTCCCTCGCCGTCGGGCGCGTCGTAGTAGTCGCCGCCGGCGAAGCGGGGGTCGGCGTGGATCGCGGCGAGCTGCGTGTGGAAGCTCGCGACCTGGTCGCCGGACGTCTGCGCGGCGGTGGCGATCGCGGCGAGCCCGCGGACGCGGTCCGGGGCGGACACCCCCCACTCGAGCACGCGCTGCCCGCCCATGGAGGCGCCGATGACGAGCTTCCACGCGTCGATACCGAGCGCATCGGCGAGCCGAACCTCCGCGGCGACCTGGTCACGAACCGTGAGGTGCGGGAACCGGCTGCCCCACGGCCGCCCGTCGGGAGCCGACGACGAGGGGCCGGTCGAGCCCTGACAGCCGCCGAGCACGTTGGGGGCGACGACGAAGCAGCGGTCGGTGTCGATCGGCGCGCCGGGGCCGACGAGCGAGGTCCACCAGCCGGGCGTCGGGTGACCCTGGCCCGCGCGGCCGGTGACGTGCGAGTCGCCGGTGAGCGCGTGCAGCACGAGGATCGCATTGTCGCCGGCCTCGTTCAGGGTGCCCCACGTCTCGTAGGCCAGGCGCACCGCCGCGAGACGGCCACCGGCCTCGAGCCGCAGCGGACCGATGTCGAGGAACTGGCGCCCGCCGGGCTCGTCGCCCTCGCGCCAGGCGCTGCTCGCGGGCACGGCGACCGAACCCAGCGCGCGGGAGGCGGCGAGGTTCCGGGGAGTGTGCGAGCTCGACATGGCGGTCCAATCTACGGGCCGGGCGGTCGGCCCGCCGGAGGAGGGCGGGCCGACCGTGCGTGCGGGCGATGCGGTCACGCGGACTTGGCGGCCCGGAAGCCGGCGTCGAGGTCGGCGAGGATGTCGTCGATGTGCTCGATGCCGACCGCGAGGCGGACGAGCCCCGGCGTGACACCTGAAAGGGCCTGCTCCTCAGGCGTCAGCTGGCTGTGCGTCGTGGACGCCGGGTGGATCACGAGCGAGCGCACGTCACCGATGTTCGCGACGTTGGAGTGCAGCTCGAGCGCCGACACGAAGGCCTGGCCGGCGGCCGCGCCACCCTCGATCTCGAAGGCGAGGACCGCCCCTGCACCGCGCGGCACGTACTTCTGCGCGAGCGCGTACCAGGGACTGGACGGCAGGCCGGCGTAGTGCACGGCCGTCACCTCCTCGCGCGCCTCGAGCCACGCGGCGACCTTCGCTGCGTTGGCGACGTGGCGCTCGATGCGCAGCGACAGCGTCTCGATGCCCTGCGCGATGAGGAACGCGTTGAACGGCGAGATCGCCGATCCGAGGTCGCGCAGCAGCTGCACTCGCGCCTTGAGGATGAAGGAGAGGTTCGCGCCGAACGCGCTGCCGACCCCGAGGTCCCGCGCGTAGACCAGACCGTGATAGCTCGGGTCGGGCGTGTTGTAGTTCGGGAAACGCTCGGGGTACTGGGCGTAGTCGAACGTTCCGGCGTCGACGATGACGCCGCCGATCGCGGTCCCGTGGCCGCCGAGGTACTTCGTCGCGGAGTGCACGACGACGTCGGCGCCGAACGTGATCGGGTTGAGCAGGTACGGGGTGGCGATCGTGTTGTCCACGACGAGCGGGACGCCGACCTCGTGGGCGATCGACGCGACCTCCTCGATGTCGAGGATGTCGGACCGCGGGTTCGGGATCGTCTCGGCGTAGAAGAGCTTGGTGTTCGGGCGGACCGCGTCGCGCCACGCCTGCGCGTCGTGCGGGTCGGTGACGAACGTCGTCTCGATGCCGAGCTTGGGGAGCGTGTAGTGCAGCAGGTTGTACGTGCCGCCGTACAAGCTCGGGCTCGCCACGATGTGGTCTCCCGCCTCGGCGATGTTGAGGATCGCGATCGTCTCCGCGGCCTGGCCGGACGAGACGAGCAGCGCGCCGACGCCGCCCTCGAGGGACGCGATGCGGTCCTCGACGACGGTCTGGGTGGGGTTGCCGATGCGCGTGTAGATCGGACCGAGGTCCCTCAGGGCGAACCTGTCGGCAGCGACACCGGCGTCAGGGAACACGAAGGAGGTGGTCTGGTAGATCGGCAGCGCGCGCGCACCGGTCGTGGGGTCAGCCGTCTGGCCGGCGTGGATCTGGCGGGTCTCGAAAGACCAGTTGTTGCTCATAGGGACTCCTGGGGCTGCGCGGGAGCAGCGGCCGATGTGCCGGACCGCTCCCGCAAGGGATGGGGAGGTGGTCGCACGAACGGGCGGGCGCCAGAGTCAGCCGGGGGGTGTCCGAGGGGCCGGGAGGGGCCACCGGGGCCGGTGCGCGGGCGCAGCCGAAGTGCGTCGGTCAGCGACACATTCGGCAGGTCATGGTGCGAGCGTAGGGCGCAGATGTCCAGCATGGGAAACCCCATCTCGCGATGCGAGACAGATTGGTCTCGGTATGCCGTTTCTAGGTGTTTGATACGCGTCGTTCAGCCCGGATTGATCGCGGGGAGTCGTCGGCGACGTACCGGCCCGGCGGGCCCGCGGCGTCCAGGGCCAGCGCCTCGAGCTGCTCGCCACCAGGTGCCTGATCCGCCCGGCAGGACCCTCACGCCGCAGCCATGTCCGGACCGTTCGGGGTGCCGGGCACCACCGGCCCGGTCGGAACCCGACAGCCCGCCACAACACCCCGCCAGCACGAGCGAGCACAGGCCGAGTAGGACCAAAGACACAGCGCCTCCGAAGAGGACCGACTTAACCTGAAGGCGTCCCAAGAGGACGTGAAGCCCGCGGTGTTCCAGCCTATAGACAGCCCTCGGACGCGACGACGCCGTCGTTGTTGCCGCCCCGTGGTGCAGCGACAGCCACCGGAAGCGAGTCTTCCACGCCCTTCCCTCCTGCGGTCCGGACAGGCGTCATGACAACTCAGCTCCCCAAGTACCCCGGTCTCCCCAGAGTCATCAACGGCAACGGCGCCGTCGCGCACGTCATGACGCAGGTCTGTGGCGGCGTGATCGGCTACCCGATCACGCCATCGACCGAGATCGCCGAGTTGTTCGAGGCGGCACGCGCCGGGGGTTGCCTCAACGTGTGGGGCCAGCACCCGTACTTCTTCGAGACGGAGGGTGAGCACTCGGCGCAGAGCGGCGCACTGGGCGCAGCCCTGACCGGTGGGCAGTTCATCTCCAACGCGTCCTCCAGCCAGGGGATCCTCTACGCGCTGGAGTCGCACTACGTCACCGTCGGCAAGAAGATCGGCGGCTTCGTGCTGCAGGTCGCGGCGCGCGTGGTCTCCAAGCAGTCTCTGAACGTCATGGCTGGCCACGACGACGTGTATGCCCTGCTGTCGTCGGGTTACACGATCCTGTTCGGCTCCAACCCGCAGGAGGCGGCCGACCTGGCAGCGATCTCCTACCGGGCCTCAGCGTTGTCGCTCATCCCGGTGACGAACGCGATGGACGGCTTCGCCACCAGCCACATGCTCAGCGGCGTCCTGCTGCCTGAGCCTGCGCTGCTGCGCGAGTACCTCGGCGACCCGGCCGGCCGGATCAAGGCCCCGACCGTCGCCCAGGAGCTGCTCTTCGGTGCCAAGGGACGGGTCTTCCAGCTCACCGGTTACCTCGACCGGCACCGCGACGAGTTCGATACCGACGACCTGGCGGCCCTGACGTCCTACCTCGACGCCACCTCGCAAGAGGTCGAGCAGGACAACGCCGGCGAGCTGGCCGACGAGACCCTGCGATGGGTGCCGCAGGACCTTCAGCGCCAGTGGCGCCGGCAGTGGGTCAACGCGATGGAGAAGGGGACCCGCCAGCTGGTCCCCGCGCTGGTCGACGTCGACAACCCCGGCCTGACCGGCCCCGTCCAGAACCAGCCGGACTTCCAGGCGGGCGCCGTCGACCACCGGACCCACTTCGCGAGCGAGGTGCCGGTCCTGGTCCGCCGCGCGATGGACGAGTACGCCGAGCTCACCGGTCGCGCCTACTCCCCGGTGCAGTCGTACGACTGCGACGACGCGGACTACGTCATGGTCGGCCTCGGCTCGGTCACCGACGACGTCCGGGCGGTGCTGCCCTACCTGCGGGAACGCGGCCTGAAGGTCGGCGTCGTCTCGGTCAAGCTGCTCCAGCCCTTCCCGGAGGCCGAGCTGGTCGCAGCCCTGGCGGGCAAGAAGGCCGTGACCGTGCTCGAACGCTCCGACCAGACGGCGCTGACCAGCCTGGTGACGCAGGCACTGTTCAAGGGACGCGCCAACGCCGACGGCGTGCAGCACGACGGCATCGGAGTGCTCGACGCGCTGCCTCGGGTGACCACGGCGATCTTCGGCCTCGGCGGTCACGACCTGCAGCCGCGCCACCTCATTGCCGCGTTCAAGCAGATGGCCGCTGGCAAGGACGCCCCGCTGATCTACCTCGGCTCGCAGTTCTTCGACAAGGACCCCTCGCCCGAGATGGCCGAGATCCAGTCGCGGCTGCGTGCGGCGTACCCGCAGACCGCGCTGATGGCGCTGGAGACCGAGCCCAACCCGATGCTCCTGCCGCCCTCGGCGATGCGAATCCGCTTCCACTCCGTCGGCGGCTACGGCACGATCGCCACCGGCAAGCTGCTCACCGACATCCTTGCGGGCGTCCTGGGCATGCACTCGAAGTCCGCGCCCAAGTACGGCTCGGAGAAGAGCGGCGCGCCGACCAACTACTACATCACCTTGAGCCCGGAGCCGGTGCTGATCACCAACGCCGAGCTCGAGGACGTCGAGGTCGTCATCTCGCCGGACCACAAGGCGTTCATCCACACCAACCCGCTCAAGGGCCTTGTCGACGGTGGCACGTTCATCCTGCAGTCCGACACCACGCCGCAGGAGGCCTGGCGCCAGCTGCCGGCGTACGCCCGCAGGACGATCCGCGACAAGAAGATCCGCTTCCTTGTCGTCGACGCCTTCGCCGTGGCCAAGAAGCACGCGCCGACCCCCGACCTCGAGACCCGCATGATGGGCATCGCCTTCATCGGTGCAGTGGCGGCCCATGTCGACCGGGTGTCGGAGGGCGCATCTGCTGAGGTCATCCGCGAGAAGGTCCGCGCCCAGATCGTCAAGAAGTTCGGCGGCAAGGGCGACGCCGTCGTCGAGGGCAACATGGCGGTCATCCAGGACGGCATCGAGGCGACCTGCCGGGTCGACTACGACACGCCGGAGTTCCTGGCGATCGACCAGGAGCCCGCACTGGTGCGGACCCGGCGCACCGCCGCGGTCTCGGCGTCGATGTGCCCGAGCTCCACGACCTCGGGCTCGAGCGGGCTCTTCGACCCCGCATACTTCGACGACATCATCGCGCGGCCGTTCAGTGACGGCAGCATCGGCGAGGCGCCCGTCCTTCCGGGCGTCGGCCTGTTCATCCCCGCCGGCACCGCAGCGGGCAAGGACAAGGGTCTTTTCCGCCGTACCGTTCCCACCTTCAACGCCGACCTGTGCACCGGCTGCCTGGAGTGCGCTCTGGTCTGCCCCGACGCCGCCATCCCCAACACCGTCCACGAGATCCACGACCTCCTGCTGACCGGCATCAAGGAGATCGACGCCACCGAGCCGCAGCGCGAGGTGCTGCGCGGCCACGTCTATGCCCTGGCCGAGATCGTCCGCGAGACCTACCGGCAGGAGAAGGCCGCGCGACCGTTCGCCGAGGTGGTGGCCGAGGCGGCCGCGACCCTCGACGTCGACCAGCCGGCCCTCGTCCGGAACCTCGACAAGCTCGTCGCCCTGCTCGCTGCCTACCCGGTCGCCCGCACCCGCCCCTACTTCGACGCGATGGAGAAGGCCGTCCCCGGCACGGGTGGGCTGTTCGCGGCCACCATCGACCCGTGGAAGTGCACCGGCTGCCTGGAGTGCGTCGAGGTCTGCGGACCGGGCGCCCTGACCCCGGCCGAGCAGGACGCTGAGGTCCTCGACGCGCGGCAGGTCACCTTCGAGCTCATGACCAAGCTGCCGAACACCCCGAAGCGCTTCTTCGAGGGCTCGACGACTCCGGACGGCGACATCAAGCGCCTGCTGCTGAACCACGACAACTACTACTCCACCACCGGTGGGCACGGCGCCTGCCGCGGTTGCGGCGAGGTGACCGCGATCCGCCTGGTGATGGCCATGAACCACGCCCTCGGCGACGAGCGTCGCCGCGACCACCTGCGCGAGCTGGAGTCCCTGCTGGACCGGCTGCGCGAGAAGGTCAGCGGTCTCGATGCCGCCGACACCGAGCGCCGCGATCGCATCGGCGCGATCATCGCCACCCTCGACAAGCGCCTCTACCGCTACGAGGGCGGCCCGACCGGTAACGGCCCCGCCTCGACCGTGATCGCCAACTCCACCGGCTGCAGCAGCGTCTACTCCTCGACGATGCCGTTCAACTCCTACCTCGACCCCTGGGTGAACAGCCTGTTCCAGGACGCGCAGCCGCTGGCCAAGGGCATCTTCGAGGGCATCTCCGCACAGGTCGTGCCCGACATCCGCGCCCGCCGCCTGGCTCAGCTCGAGCTCGACGACGCGTACAACCCCGCGAAGCACGACAAGCCGCTGCAGACGCTCTCCTGGGACCGGTTCACCCCGGACGAGGTCGCGCTGCTGCCGACCGTGCTGACCATCGGCGGCGACGGTGCCAGCTACGACATCGGCTTCGGCGCTATGTCGCGGGTGCTGGCCAGCGGAACGCCGATCAAGATGATGGTGCTGGACTCCGGCGCCTACTCCAACACCGGCGGGCAGGCCTCGACGGCGAGCTTCACGGGCCAGGACTCCGACCTCGCGCGCTTCGGCGGTGCCCACTCGGGCAAGGTCGAGTCGCGCAAGGAGCTCGGCCTGCTCGCGTCCTTCCACCCCGACGTGTTCGTCTGCGCAACGAGCACCGCACTGCACGGGCACTTCCTGAAGAGCACCATGGAGTTTCTCAGCTACTCCGTCGCCCCCGCGCTGATGGACGTGTACGCGCCCTGCGGGACCGAGAACGGCATCCCGGAGGCCGGATCGAACGCTCGGTCGCGCCTGGCGGTCGAGAGCAGGATGAACCCGCTGTTCGTGCACGACCCGCGCCGCGGCTCGACCCTGCACGACTGGTTCGCGCTCGACGGCAACCCTGACGTCGACAAGAACTGGACGACGAGCACGCTGGAGTACCTCGACAACGAGGGCCAGGTGCAGCTGATGACCACGCCGTTGACCCCCGCCGAGTTCGCCCTCGGCGAGGTGCGGTTCAAGAAGCAGTTCCGCAAGCTCGCTCCCGACGCCGAGGCGAACGCCGTCCCGATCGCCGAGTACGTCGAGCTGCCCGTTTCGGGCCGTGGCGCGCACGTCCCGTTCATCTACGCGGTCGACGACAACCGGCACCTGATCAAGGTTGCGTGCTCGACGTCGATCGTCGCGCTGGTGGAGGACCGGCGACGCTACTGGCAGACCCTGCAGTACCTCTCCGGCGGGCACGAGGCCCAGCTGACCGCGCTGCACCGCGCGGACCTCGAGGCGCTGCAGTCGCGGTACGACGAGGCGATGTCGCAGCGCGAGACCTCCCTCGACGACATCGCGGGAGCCATGTCCGAGCTCGCGGCGTCGAGCAAGGCGCCGGTCGGGCTCGGTGGGACCATCGGGCTCCGGCCGTCGTCCGTCGGCGACACCGGCACGGCGCCGGTGGCATCGGCCGAGAGAGGCTCGGCCGTCGCGGTCATGGATGCGCCGATCTACCTTGACCCGGCCGACCAGGCGGAGTGCACGGACTGCGGGACCTGCTACCAGGAGCTGCCACAGCTCTTCGAGAAGACGACAGTGATCATCGACGGCGCGGCCCGCCCGGTGGCCCGGATGATCCCGGGCGCCCTTGAGCGCTTCGAGGTGACTCCCGAGCTGCAGACGCGGATCGACCGGGTCCGCGCGACATGCGACTCAGAGATCATCCGATGACCACGACGACCCCGCCGCCGGGCCGGACGCCTGAGCAGCACCCTGACCGGCAGGATCTGTTCGCCTACCTCGACGCCAGCAGCACCCTGGAGAGCAGCCGCTCTCAGGTCGAGGTGCTGGAGCGGTCCGAGGGCGTGGAGTCGTTCAACCGGCAGCTGGACCTGCTCAAGCGTCGTCTGCTGAGCGAGCCCAAGGCCTTCCGCGAGATGTTCATCTCGGACGGGATGGCGGCGGTGGCATGGGAGTTCCAGCAGCCGGAGCTCGGCCCCGAGTTCGTCCGGACGCTGTGGTCGATGCTGCTGCGCGTCGACGACAGCAGCAAGCTGCTGATGCGGTTCGTGTGGAACCTGCCCTTGGGCAAGAAGCGCGCGTTCGTCCGCGGGATCGACCGGCACCTCTCCGACCGTTACCCGATGTTCGACGGGCTCTCGGTGGACTGGCCGGCGGGCAGCAGCATCCCGCCCTACATCCGCGAGGCCGACGCCCGCTCCCACGACTTCGGGCTGGTTAACCAGGGCTACCTGGGCTACCTGAGTCTCGGCTACACCGTGCGCGACATCGACCTCTTCGTCTGGCTCGAGGCGCTGCGGGACAAGCAGTGTGCGGAGAAGCCGTGCGAGCTCGGGATCTTCCTCGCCGAGCACCGTGCGCCCAAGGGTGGCTGCCCGGTCAAGATCCACATCCCGCAGGTGCTGGAGATGGTCGGGACCGGCCGCTTCCGTGAGGCTCTCGAGCTGCTGGAGTCCTGCAACCCCCTGCCGAACGTCACGGGCAGGGTCTGCCCGCAGGAGCTCCAGTGCCAGGGCGTGTGCCTGCACACGAAGATGCCGATCGCCATCGGCCAGATCGAGTGGTTCCTGCCCCAGCGCGACAAGCTGGTCAACCCGGGCAGCACCGAACAGCGGTTCGCGGGTGTTCCTGATCCCTGGCAGCTTGCGGTCAAGCCACCCGTTGCCATCGTCGGCTCCGGCCCGTCCGGGCTGATCAACGCCTACCTGTTGGCTGCCGAGGGTTTCCCGGTCACGGTCTTCGAGGCCTTCCACGCGCTCGGCGGCGTGCTGCGCTATGGCATCCCGGAGTTCCGCCTGCCCAACGAGCTGATCGACGACGTGGTCGGAAAGATCAAGCTGCTGGGTGGCAAGTTCGTCTCGAACTTCGTCGTCGGCAAGACGGCGACGCTCCAGGAGCTGCGCGACGCCGGATTCTGGCGGATCTTCGTCGGCACCGGAGCCGGCTTGCCGCGTTTCATGAACGTCCCGGGCGAGCACCTGCTCAACGTGATGTCGGCCAACGAGTTCCTCACCAGGGTCAACCTCATGCAGGGGCTCCGGCCTGACTACGAGACGCCGTTGCCGGAGATCGCCGGCAAGGACGTCATCATCATCGGTGGCGGCAACACCGCGATGGACGCGGCGCGGACCGCCCGCCGCCTTGGCGGGAATGTCACCATCGTCTACCGCCGGACGCGCGCCGAGATGCCCGCCCGGGTCGAGGAGTTGGAGCACGCCCTCGAGGAGGGGATCGCGCTGCAGGCCCTGCGCTCGCCGTCGGAGTTCCTCGGCGACCCGAAGACCAGCTTCGTCACGGCCGCCACGCTCGACATCATGGCGCAGGGTGAGCCGGACGAGTCCGGACGCCGCCGACCGGTCGTCACCGGCCGGAGCGAGACCATCCGCGCGGACCTCGTGATCATGGCCCTTGGCAACACGTCGAACCCGATCATCAAGGACTCCGAACCGCGCCTGCACACCTCGAAGTGGGGCACGATCGACCTGGACCACGAGGGGTCGCAGGAGACGACGCTGCCCGGTGTCTTCACCGGTGGTGATGCTGCCCGCGGTGGCTCCACGGCCGTGCACGCGGCGGGTGACGGTCAGGCCGCCGCCCGCGAGATCGTCGGGACGATCGACGTGGCGCCGGACGCCATCGTCGCCATGGTCGCCGCCGCCAGGGCCTACTCCGACCTCGGGGCGACCGCCCAGACGATCCTTGCCACCTCCGAGCTCAGCCCTGGGATCCACGAGTTCACCGTCTACTCGCCGCTCATCGCGCACGCGGCGCAGGCCGGGCAGTTCGTCCGCGTGCTGCCACGGGCCGACGGCGAGCTGATCCCGCTGACGTTGGCCGACTGGGACACCGAGGCCGGCACGATCTGCCTGGTCGTCCAAGGGATGGGCACGAGCAGCATCGAGATCAACCAGATGGCGGTGGGCGACGCCTTTGCCGGCATCGCCGGCCCGCTCGGGCGTCCCAGCGAGATCGACCGCCACGTCGACGGCGCGACGACGGTCTTCACGGCCGGTGGTCTGGGTCTGCCGCCGGTCTACCCGATCATGCGTGAGCACCTGCGAGCCGGTAACCACGTCACCCTGATCGCCGGCTTCCGTAGCGGCGCCCTGATGTTCTGGACCGGGCCCGACGAGCGGGTCGGGCGGCTGCAGGCAGAGTACGGCGACCAGCTCGAGGTCGTCTTCACGACCAACGACGGCTCGTTCGGTGTCCCGGGGTTCGTGACCGGGCCCCTGGAGGAGATCCTCACGGCGAACCAGCTCGGCGAGGGCCGCCCGGTCGCCGGGGTGGTCACGATCGGACCACCGCTGATGATGCGAGCGGTGAGCGATCTGAGCGGCCGGTTCGACGTGCCGTGCGTCGCGAGCCTGAACTCCATCATGGTCGACGCCACCGGCATGTGCGGGGCGTGCATGGTGCCCGTCATCATCGACGGCAAGTTGGTGCGCAAGCACGCCTGCATCGACGGTCCGGAGATCGACTCCCACATCATCGACTGGGACAAGTTCCTGCCGCGGTTCGGCCTCTTCCGCTCTCAGGAGCAGGCGAGCCGGGTCCAGCACGGCTTGGTCTGACCGGCACACCTCGACCGCCCGGGCAGCGGGGAGGTCGCGCGTGGACGCCACGACACCCGTCGGCGAGCCATCGCGCATCCGGGCAGACCAGTTGTTCCGGCCGCGGGCGGTCGGTGTTGGCGGGTGCAGGCCTGGCGTCTGCGTCGTCTCTGGTTGACCGGGTTGCGGGGCCCGAAGGGGTCGCGTCTTTCGTGTGCGGCGATCCGGTAGTGGTCTCCACGGCGATGTAGGGCAGCTCCGCCCGCTCTTCACAGCACAGCCTTCACAGCACAGCGTGACGGCGATCTGGGCGCCGTCGTCCTGCGTGCGTCGTTCCGCCGATTCCCATGCACATGGGCATCGGCGACAACGCAACCGCGGGCCTGAAGCGCCCGGGTCTCCCAGCAGTCCGCTTTCTTCCTCGCGGCCGAGGGGACGCCGGGGGTCGTCGTGGACCACGGTGACACGAGCGTGACGGTCGCCTCACGTTTCGACCAGCGCACCGCGGGCGATGTCGGGGACGTTTCGGGTAGTTCGTCCAGAACCACAACCGTGTGACTTGTGTGACAGGTGTGACTGGTGTTCACTTCTGGGATCTGCGCAGGTAGCGTGCCCTATGGGCCTCCGTCCGAGGCCTCAAGTTTCACCGCTCGGCAGACGAAGGACGTGACGTGGCGCTTCGACTCGGATCGGTCAATGGACGCACGCGCGCGGCAGTCGCGACGCTGGCGGCCGCTGTCCTCCTCGTCGGTTCCGCGTCCACCGGCTCGGCGGACCCCACGCCCCCGAGCGACCAGGCCGTGCGTGCCGCGCAGCAGGCCGTGACCGCCGCGCAGATGTCGGTCGCTGAGATCGAGGTGCGGCTCGCTCAGCAGAGCGTCGAGCGCGACGTCGCGGTCGTCGCGGTCCAGGTCGCTGGCGAGAAGTACGCCCGGGCCGAGTCCGACCGGCTCGCCGCCGCCGATTCCGCGACGGAGGCCGCCGCGCGGTCCGCCGCGGCGGACGCTCAGGCCGAGACCGCACGTCGGTCGCTCGTCGCGATCGCCCGGCAGACCGCACGGTCGGGCGGTTCCATGGACACGATCGAAGCCGTCCTGTCCGCGGACGGGTTCCGGCAGGTCGTCGACCGCAGCACGACCCTCGCGCGCGTCGGCACCAAGGCCGACGAAGCGGTCCAGAGGTACCGGGCCGCTCAGCTCGTCGCGACCACGCTCCAGGCGCGCGCTGACTCCGCTGTCGCCGCGCAGGCTGCCGCG
>JABBOW010000159.1 GCA_012927595.1 Cellulomonas sp. | reverse complement strand
CTGTTCGTCGGGCGGCCGTGGGTCGTGGTCAGCTCCGGGTCCTCGTCGACGCAGGCGCTGTTGGCGGTTCGAGCCCTCGCGGTCGACCTCGGGGCCCAGCCAGTGTCCATGTCTGCCGCCGACCACGACGCTGCGGTGGCTGTGGTCTCGCACGTCCCGCAGGTCGTGGCGAGCCTCGTGGCCGCACGGTTGCGTGACGCGTCCGACGATGCGCTGGGGCTCGCAGGTCAGGGCCTGCGCGACGTGACCAGGATCGCGTCGAGCGACCCCGCCCTGTGGACCTCGATCCTTGCGGCCAACGCGGGCGCGGTCCGCGACGTGCTCGTCGGGCTGCGCGGCGACCTCGACGGTGTCATCGCGGCGCTCGGCCTCGCGCAGGCGGCGACCGGACCCGAGACCGTCGAGGGCGGTGCGCTGTCGACCATCGCGCAGACGATCGCCCGCGGCAACACCGGCGTCGCACGCATCCCCGGCAAGCATGGTGGGGCGCCCCGCGTGTACGAGGTCGTGACGGTCCTGGTCCCCGACTCGCCGGGTGAGCTGGCACGGCTCTTGGCTGACGTCGGTCACGCCGGCGTGAACCTCGAGGACCTCCAGCTCGAGCACGCGGCCGGTCGCCCGGTCGGCATGGCGAACGTCTCGGTCGTGCCCGGCCGTTCCGAGCACCTCGAGGCGGAGCTCGCGGCCCGCGGATGGAGTCTGGTGAGTTGAGCGCTCAGACCTCGGGCGTGAGCGCCCACAGCCGGCGCCCGCATGCGCTCGTGATCGCGATCGACGGGCCGTCGGGCTCCGGCAAGTCGAGCGTGTCGCGCGAGGTCGCGGCCCGGCTCGGCCTCGCCTACCTGGACACCGGAGCGATGTACCGCGCCGCGACCTGGTGGTGCCTCCACGAGGGCGTGTCGCTGACCGACACGTCCGCTGTCGCGGCGCTGGTGCGCGGTCTGCCGCTCGAGATGGGTCTCGACCCCGCAGCGCCCAGCGTGCGTGTGGACGGGATCGACATCGGCTCCGCGATCCGTGAGACCGCGATCTCCTCCGCCGTCAGCGCCGTCGCGACGAACCTCGACGTCCGCGCCGAGCTCGGTCGGCTCCAGCGCGAGGCCATCGGGGCCGAGCGAGTGCCGTCGTCGTTCTCAGATGGACGCGGAGTGGTCGCCGAAGGCCGGGACATCACTACGGTGATCGCCCCCGACGCGGACGTGCGCATCCTGCTCACCGCGAGCGAGGAGGCGCGCCTCGCCCGCCGCGCCCTGGACGTGCACGGGACCGACGACGAGGCCGCGGTGCGTGCCACGCGCGACCAGGTGCTGCGACGCGATGCCGACGACTCGACGGTGGCGGCGTTCCGCGTCGCGTCCGACGGTGTCGCGACCGTCGACTCGTCGGAGCTCGACTTCGAGCAGGCGGTGCAGGCCGTGCTCGACGTCGTCACCGAGATGACCGGACGGCGCTCGTGAGCCGGCCCGGTGAAGCGTCGGCGCCCGCCGGGGCCGGTGCATCGCTCGCACCCGCAGCGCTCTCCGAGCGTGGAGCGCGGTGGGGACGGCGGATCGGCCGAATCCTCGCGTTCGGAGTGTGGCGCGCACGCGTCATCGGCGCGGACCATGTGCCGACGTCGGGCCCGGTCCTGTTCGCCGCCAACCACACGGGCGTCGTCGACGGACCGGTGCTCGCCGGCGCGACGCCACGACCGGTACACGTGCTCGTCAAGCAGGAGGCGTTCACCGGTGTGGTCGGCTGGTTCCTGACATCCCTCGGTCAGATCCCGGTGGACCGCGAAGGGGGCCGGACAGCGCTGACGGCCGCTCTGAGCGTCTTGCGCCGAGGCGGGGTCGTCGGGATCTTTCCCGAGGGCAACCGAGGGCGCGGCGACGCATCGAGCGCTCATGCGGGCATTGCCTGGCTCGCGCTGACCGGGGGAGCGCCCGTCGTGCCGGTGGCAGTGCTCGGTACCCGGCGCACGGGGGAGTCCATCGGGCACGTGCCGGGGTTCCGTCGGCGGTTGGTCATCGAGTTCGGTGAGCCGCTGACCCTCGTGCGTGAGCCCGGTACGTCGGGTCGGGTGGCTCTCAGCGAGGCCAACGAGGCGATCCGTGTCGCGCTCTCTGGTCTCGTCACCGTGGCCGCGGCTCGAGCCGGGCTCCCGCTCCCGAACGACGAGCTGATCGCCGCCGAGTAGCGCTGTCGGCGGGCACCGCCGGACCGGCATTCGTCGTCCAGCACCTGCCCGGGGGAGAATGCTCCCATGAGCGAGACCGACCCGACTCCGGGCCAGCACCACGACGCAGTCCTGACCGATCCCCTTGACGCCCCCGCAGCTGCGATGGCCACCCTCGATACCGCCGTCGACGCGGACATCGACGCGAAGCGCGAGGAGGCTCTGCGGGCGGGCCTCGCAGAGTACGAGCTGGAGGACGAGGACCTGGCCCTCCTCGGCGGAGGTCTCGCGGACGGCGAGGGTGGCGGACCCGCAGCACCGCTTCCGGTGCTCGCCGTCATCGGACGCCCGAACGTCGGCAAGTCGACCCTCGTCAACCGGATCCTCGGGCGCCGGGAAGCCGTGGTCGAGGACAAGCCGGGCGTGACGCGTGACCGTGTGAGCTACGCCGCCGAGTGGGCAGGCCGCAACTTCATGGTCGTCGACACCGGCGGTTGGGAGACCGGCGTCGCGGGCATGGATGCCCGCGTGGCCGAGCAGGCAGAGATCGCGATCTCGCTGGCGGATGCTGTGCTGTTCGTCGTCGACGCGACCGTCGGGCCGACGGGCACTGACGAGCGGGTAGTCAAGCTTCTGCGCAAAGCCGGCAAGCCCGT
Organism: Cellulomonas sp.; assembly: GCA_012927595.1. GTDB lineage: Bacteria > Actinomycetota > Actinomycetes > Actinomycetales > Cellulomonadaceae > Cellulomonas_A. The sequence goes on along the minus strand of JABBOW010000159.1, from coordinate 10,276 downwards.
CGTGCTGTGCGCCAACAAGGTCGACGGCCCCCGCGTCGAGGCATCCGCGGCCGAGCTCTGGAGCCTCGGTCTCGGTGAGCCCCATCCCGTCTCCGCGCTGCACGGCCGTGGCACCGGTGACCTGCTCGACGCCGCGATGGCGGCGCTCCCGACCGTGTCCGCGCACGGCGTCGCGCTCCCCGCGGGTGGACCGCGTCGGGTGGCGCTTGTCGGACGCCCCAACGTCGGCAAGTCGTCCCTGCTCAACAAGGTGCTCGGAAGCGAGCGGGTCGTCGTCGACTCGGTCGCCGGGACCACGCGCGACCCGGTCGACGAGGTCGTCGAGCTCAAGGGCAAGACCTGGGTCTTCGTCGACACCGCCGGGATCCGGCGACGCGTGCACCAGACCTCCGGTGCAGACTTCTACGCTTCGCTGCGCACCCAGGCAGCGATCGAGAAGGCCGAGGTCGCCGTCGTCCTCCTCAACGCAAGCGTCAAGATCACCGAGCAGGACACGCGGGTCATCACGCAGGTCATCGACGCCGGTCGTGCCCTGGTCATCGCGTACAACAAGTGGGACCTGATGGACGAGGACCGTCGCCCGTTCCTCGAGCGCGAGATCGAGAAGGACCTCGTCCAGGTCCAATGGGCGCCCCGCGTCAACTTCTCGGCCCGCACCGGCTGGCACACCGACAAGCTCGTCCCCGCCCTCGAGCGTTCGCTCGCCTCGTGGGACATGCGCATCTCGACCGGCAAGCTCAACGCGTTCCTCGGGGAGCTCGTCGCGGCCCACCCGCACCCGCTGCGCGGCGGCAAGCAGCCGCGCATCCTGTTCGCGACCCAGGCGTCGACTCGCCCGCCGCGGTTCGTCATCTTCTCGACGGGGTTCCTCGAGGCCGGCTACAGAAGGTTCATCGAGCGTCGCCTGCGGGAGGCGTTCGGCTTCGAGGGCACGCCGATCTCGATCTCGGTGCGGGTCAGAGAGAAGCGGAAGCGTTGATCGGGCGCCTGCCGCTCGTGCGGTAGAGTTTGCGACGCCCTCACGGGGGTGGACGGGCTGTGGCGCAGCTTGGTAGCGCACTTGACTGGGGGTCAAGGGGTCGCAGGTTCAAATCCTGTCAGCCCGACAGTGTCTGTGCAGGTCAGGGTCTTGCTGGGGGTACTCCGGCAGGGCCCTGATCCCATGTTCGGGGGGTCTTGGACCCTATCGGTGCGCGGACGGCGGCGGCCGGGAGCGGGATCCGGTGGTCAGGACACCCCTCGACCCGATCGGTCGCGAACGCCACCGGACCGTGGTCGTGGGCCTCACCTGGGGTGGCTACCGCACGGGGACCGCGAAGTCGACACGCGCCGTACTCCTGGCTGGCCGGCTCGGGCAGCCGATGATTGAGGGCGACGACCTCCACCGGTCGGCGAGCGTCGAGGCCATGTGGCCGGGCCAAGCCTGCTGCCGGGCGCCACCTGGACGACCTCGCCGTCGACGACGGGCTGCCTTTCCTTGAATCGCCGCTGGAGCCGACGCACCTGATCTTGTCGATGAAGGAGATCCGTCGCCGCGTTACTGGCTGAGTTCGGCGAGCGCCTCGCGCGTTCGTCGACGACCTCGAGACCAGCTTGCGCGGCTGCGGCCTCGACCCCGGTGATCGGCACGTGGGTCGCTCGACGCGGCTTATCCGTCTGATCTTCGCCGGACGGGCTGTCGATGAGCTGGTTCATGGCGACCATCCGCCCGGATCGCAGGGGCGCGATGGGGTGCTGGGAGATCTCGGCGGTGACGTTCACGTTCCGGTGCCCAAGGGTGTCGGAGATGTCCTCGATCGGAACGCCTGCGGCGGACAGCAGCGATGCGGCGGCGTGCCGGAGCATGTGGGGGTGCAGATGGGTGAGCCCTGCCTCCTTGGCGAGTCGGGAGTAGACCCTTCGGGCGTTGGAGGGGTTGAGGGGACTGCCGACGTCGGTGGCGAAGATGAGGTCGTAGGTGTTGCGCACGCGCGCCCGGCCGCGACCCATTTGGTCTACTGCATGCGGCGCTGGGCCTTGAGAGCGTCGACGACCGGGGGAACCTCCAGGCGCGCGCCGGCCACGACGCCGAGCCGGACCGCCTGTTGCCGCATCGCCGCGCGGCACTCCGCGCGGCGAACACCGCCTGGCCCGACGACGAACGGGCTGGCCGTAGATCGTTGCTGATGCGGCGTCGAGCCGCTCGGCACGGACCCGCACCGCCCCGAACAGCTACCACGCCCGCCGGGCCAGCCCGCCCTCGCCGCAGTCGGTCACACCGAAGCGGCGGCGACAGCGGTTATCTAGGACACCACTTAACCAGGTGCAATCTCACACTATCGATCACGATGCTGTCACATACTGGTAGCAGCGTGACTTGACGACTCGCCGTGTCTCCGTCATAGTCGTTGAAGCCACCGAGTGAAGACCTTACATCGCTCAGAATCTCACAGAGACGTGGGTACATGTTACAAGAAGTAACAAGGCAGGCTCAGCCGAGGCGGCGCCTTGGCAGCCGGTTGGGCGAGAAGACCTTCGCGGTTCTGATGACGCTTCCGGGGCTGGCGCTCCTGGCCGCGGTCGTGGTCTACCCGCTCGTGGCGGCGCTGGTCAGTGCCTTCTACAAGCAGAGCCTGCTGTTTCCCGGTCGTGAGTTCGTCGGGCTCGACAACGTCCGCGCAGTGCTCAACGACAACTTCTCCCAGCTCCTCACCCAGACGCTCGTCTTCACAGTGGGAACCACGCTCCTGCCGTTCGTCATCGGGTTCGGGCTGGCGCTCGCGCTGAACACCCGCATCCGCGGGGCGAAGGTGTTGCGCGGCGTGATGCTCATCCCGTGGCTCGTTCCGGGTGTGGTCGTGTCCTTCCTGTGGATGTGGATCTTCAACGCCAACTACGGCGTTCTCAACGCGATCCTCCAAGGGCTGGGAATCATCGACGACCCGCAGGCCTGGCTCGCCAAGCCGGGCACGGCGATGGCCGCGGTGATTGTCGCGAAGTCCTGGCAGAGCTTCCCGTGGATGATGGTGATGCTCCTCGCCGGGCTTCAGACGGTTCCCCGCGAACTGCACGAGGCCGCCGAGATGGACGGTGCCGGTGTTATCCGGCGATTCCGCTCCATCACCGTGCCGCACCTCAAAGGGATCATCGGCCTGGTAATCCTGCTGGAGATCATCTGGAACTTCCAGCACTTCGACATCATCTACGTTCTCACCGGCGGTGGGCCGGCCGGCAGCACTCAGACCTTCGCGACTGCCGTCTACGAGACAGCGTTCCGCAGTTACGACCTTGGTCGGGCCGGGGCGCTCGGGCTCCTGTGGATGCTGCTCCTGATGGTGCTCGTCGTCGTCTACATCCGCTTCACTGAGGCGGGAGAAGAGTGATGGCGCTCTTGTCCACAGCCCGCCCCGATCTTCCCGAGACCGCATCCACGGCAGCCCAAACCCGTCGCCGAAACCGCCGATCTCCGCTCACGAGCGAGCGCCGGTCGGTCAAGATCAGCGCCTGGATCACGGTCGGGGTCTTCGGCGGCTTCGCCCTCCTGCCCGTGTACTGGCTCCTGGCGACCTCGCTGACGCCCCGGACCTCGGTCTTCACCTACCCGCCGTCGATCTTCCCGGCGCGCCCCACCTTCGAGGCCTACCGCGCGCTGACCGAGAACGCGGCCCTGTTCGGCTACCTGCGCAACAGCATCATCGTCTCGGTCGTCACCGCGCTTCTCAGCGTCGTCGTGTCCGCCTCGATGGCCTACTCGTTCTCGAAGTACCGCTACCGCGGGCGCCGCTCGCTCATGTACCTCGTACTCGCCTCGCAGATGTTCCCGCAGGCACTCCTGCTGGTTACCTTGTATGCGGTCTTCTCTGCCTACGGACTCCTCAACACCTACTCCGCGCTCGTGCTGTCGTTCACGACGTTCACGCTTCCCCTGTGCGTGTGGATGCTCAAAGGCTTCTTCGACACCATCCCGAACGAGCTGATCGAAGCCGCCCGCGTGGACGGCGCCTCACCGCTGCGGATCTACGTCACGATCGTTCTGCCGCTGGCCGCACCGGGAATCGTCGCGGCCGGGCTATTCGCCTTCGTCCGCGCCTGGAACGACTTCATCTTCGCCCTCACCCTTGCTGGCCCGGATAAGCAGACGCTGCCTCCCGGGTTGGTCAACACATTCATAGGAGAGGCGGCCACAGCCTGGCCGGAGCTCATGGCGGCCTCGCTCGTCGTGTCGCTGCCCGTCGCGATCGCCTTCATCGCGCTGCAGCGCTTCCTCGTCGGCGGCCTGACCGCTGGCGCCGTCAAGGGCTGAAGAGCCGACCAGCACGTGACCACGGATCCCCGACCCACCCATCGCATGGAATAGGACGAACGATGACCGGACGTATTGCCACCCTCGGTGACCACGCAATGAGCCGCCGGAGCCTCCTCCAGGCGTTGGGTATCGGAGCCGGGGCGATCACGCTCGCCGCGTGTGCGCCCTCCGGGGGCACGACCCCGGTCGCGGCCGCCCCGTCGGCAACGGCCCCGGCCAACGCCGAGAACTTCAGCTTCGCTGCGTGGTCCCTCTCGGAGGGTGCCGGCAAGCCCGTGATCGAGGGACAACTCAATGCGTTCGGCCAGTCCAAGGGCGTCACGGTCGCACCGGTCTCGTACCCGTTCAACGAATACCTCAACCAGATGACGCTGCAGATCCGCGGCGGGCAGTTCAACGGCGCCGCTCAGCTCGACATCGCCTGGCTCGGAACGCTCGCCGCCCTCGGCAAGCTCCAGGACCTGTCGGGACTCGCCAAGGGGCGCGGCTACACGCCATCGGCCCTCGAAGCCGGCCAGTTCGACGGCGTTCAGTACGGGCTGCCCTGGACGATGGGCGCCATCGGCATCATCGCGAACTCGGACATCCTGTCCCGGGTCGGTGTCGACAAACTGCCGACCGACATCAAAGAGTTCGAGGCGGTTCTGCGCGAGCTCAAGGCACTCGGGGACGGCACGATCCCCTACGCCGCGTCGACCAAGGTCGCCCAGCTCAAGGACTTCCAGGTCTGGATGCAGACCTTCGGCTGCTCGCTGGTCGAAAAGGGCAAGGTGATGATCGGCGACGACGCGAGCATCGAGGCGGCCACCTGGTACAAGCGCCTGCACGACGATGGCCTCATCGCGCCCGACGTCGACCGGTTCGACGCCCGGTCCCTGTTCAGCCAGGGCAAGGCGGCCATGTACGACGACGCCCCCGTGGGCCGCGCCGCGGTCCTCAAGGACTCGCCGGACCCGGACCTCGCCCGCAAGCTCATGCCCGCTGCCCGCCCGGTCCTGTCCGCCGGGGACGACCCGCGCGCGCTCGCCTGGGGTCACACCGTGGTGGTCGTGAACGGCGCCGGTGCTGGCACCGCCGGGGAGTTCGCCCAGTGGCTGACGTCCGACGAGAAGGTCGTCGTCGACTACTTCACCGCCCTCGGCTTGCCGCCCACCACCGAGACAGGGCTCGCCTCAGCTGCGGTCAAGGCCGACACGTTCATCAGCGCGTTCGGGGAGCGGATCACCGCGACCGCGACACCGAGCCCCTTCTGGGTCTACCCGCAGTACGGCCAGATCGACACGGTCATCGCTGAGAAGGTTCAGGCGGTGCTCATCGGCCAGACCGACCCCGCCACCGCGATGAAGGAGGCGGGCAAGGCCGCCCAGGCCCTCATCGGCTGAGGGGTGCCGGCCGCCGGGCCGCACAGCGAACGCGCCCTCACACCGCACCACACCATCGAAGGAAACACATGCAGTCGCAGACCGTCGAGACCGACATCGTCGTCATCGGGGGAGGTCTGGCCGGCGTCGGCGCAGCAGTCGCCGCGGCCCGCCTGGGACGCACGGTTGCGCTGGTCAACAACCGGCCGGTCCTTGGAGGGAACTCCTCCTCGGAGGTCCGCGTGTGGGTCTGCGGGGCGACGGCTCACGGCAACCAGAGGTGGGCGCGCGAGACCGGCATCATCGGCGAGATGTACGTCGAGAACCAGTACCGCAACCCCGAGGGCAACCCGATCTACTGGGACGACGTGGTGCTCGACACGGTGCGGCGCGAGCCCAACATCCAGCTGTTCCTGAATACCGACGTCCGCGAGGTGGCGGCGTCCGGACCGGACGAGGCACGGCACATCGAGTCGGTCACGGGCTGGACGATGGGGTCGGAGATTCTCACGACCTTCGTGGCTCCGCTCGTGATCGACTGCACCGGTGACGGGCTCGTCGGGCACCTGGCCGGTGCCCGGTACCGGTTGGGCAAGGAGGCCCGCTCCGAGTTCGGGGAGGAATGGGCGCCGGAGGAGGCGCGGCGCGAGTTCCTGGGGTCGACCCTGCTCTTCTACACCCAGGACGCCGGATACCCGGTCAAGTACGTCCCGCCGGAGTCCGCGATCGACATCACGACCACCCCGATCCCGGCGACCCGCATCATCCGCAGCGGAGACACGGGAGCCCACTACTGGTGGATCGAGTGGGGCGGTGAGCTGGACATCGTCAGCGACAACGAGCGCATCCGCGACGAGCTGCGCGGCGTGATCCTCGGGATCTGGGACTACATCAAGAACTCGGGCCGGTTCGATGCGGACAATCTCACCTTGGAGTGGATCGGGAACCTGCCCGGCAAGCGCGAGTACCGCCGCTTCATCGGCGACCACACGCTGACCCAGAACGAGATCATCGAACAGACGTCGTTCCCCGACACGATCGCGTTCGGCGGGTGGTCGATCGACCTGCACCCGGCCGCGGGGATGTACCACCCGGGCGCCGCCGCGAAGCAACGGTTTTCGGACGGGGTGTTCGAGATTCCGTTCCGCTCGCTCTACTCGGTCAACGCCACCAACATGCTGATGGCAGGTCGCGACTTCTCCGCGACGCACATCGCGTTCGGCGCGAGCCGGGTGATGGCGACGTGTGCGGCGATGGGTCAGGCCGCAGGAACGGCAGCTGCTCTGTGCGTCGATCTCGGTGTCACCCCGCGTGAGCTCGGTCGCAACCACACCCCGCTGCTGCAGCAGACCCTGTTGCGCCACGACGCCCCGGTGCTGGGTGTCGACAACCACGACCCGCTCGACCTGTCGCGGACAGCTCATGTGACTGCGTCAAGCGCGTCGACCGTGATCGGTGTTGAGCCCGACGACTTCGGGACGGACGTGCTTCCCTACCCCCTCACGACCGACCTCGGCATCGTCCTCCCGGTCGACCCACGGCTGGAGTCGATCGAGCTGTTGGTCCGCGCCGACCATGCCACGACCCTGGCCGTCGAGGTGTGGTCCACCGGAAAGCTGCAGAATGTCATCCCGGTCAACCTCGAGGCCACGTCCGCTGTCGACCTCGAACCGACCGACCGACCGACGTGGATCCGGGCCGACGCACCGTTCGACCCGAGCCGGCCGCAGAACGCCATCGTCGTCCTGCGAGCCAACTCCGACGTCACGGTCTTCACGACCACGCCCCTTCCGCCAGGCGTCCTCATCCTGGTGCACGGGCAGGACGCAGACGACGCCAACGTCGACATCACCGCCGGCCAGATGCTCCTCGAGTGGCCGACCAAGCCGCTACGCGGACGGTCGGTGTGCTTCACCGCGTCGCCGGAGTCCCGGGCGCTCGCCCCCGAGCAGACCACGAGTGGATACCAGCGTCCCTACGGGGGACCCAACATGTGGGCCTCAGCGAACCTGCGCGAAGGGCACGACGAGTGGTTGCGCCTGGATTGGGACGACCCGGTCCGGGCCCGCGAGATCCGCATCGTGTTCGACGACGACGTCGACCTCGAGCTCAACACGCTCCACCACCACCGCAGCCCGAACGAGATCATCCCCGAGCTCGTCAAGGCATACCGGGTCGAGGTCCTTCCCGCTGCTGCTGGCTCGGTATGGACCATCGTGGCGCAGGAGAACGACAACCGGTGGCGTCAGCGGGTGCACCCGCTGCAAGGCGACGACGACCTGCGGGCCGTCCGCCTCGTGGTGACCGAGTCGAATGGGGCGCGGCAGGCGCGCGTCGTGCAACTGCGAGTCCAGGCGTGAGATGTGGCGGACGTTCCGGCGCGGCGTACGAGCAGGGAGGATGGTCTCCATGACGGAGACGGCGAATCTCATGGCGAACGGTTCGGGAATCGTTCGACGGGTTCGCACGGGTGTCATCGTGCTGGCAGTCCCGGACTTGGAGGAGCCCTACTTCGCGGAACTCACCGCGTTGCTCGTGCGTCGAGCCGAGGAACACGGCTTGTCGGTAATCATCCGCCAGACGGACAGTTCGCATGCGCGAGAGGTGGATGTCGCCGACGGGGTCGGGATGCCGTTGAACGACGGGCTGATCCACATCCCTCGGGCTCTGACCGTGGCCGACCTCACCCGGCGGGCGTCACCCGGCCCGCTCGTCCTTCTCGGCGAACACATCATGGCGAGCCCATTTGCTCACGTCACCATCGACAACCGCGCCGCCGGGATGGCGGCGACCGAACACCTCCTTGAGCGGGGTTGCAGCCGGGTGGCCGTGGTTGGCCGATGGCTCACCGCACCGTCGGACGCGTCCAACCGCCGGTACGGCGGGTACTGCGACGCGCTGGCGGCGCACGGGATCGACGTCGAGCCCGGGCTGGTCGGGACAGTCTCCGCGTTCACGCCCGCAGAAGGACTCCGGGCGATGGGCGAGATCCTCGACCGCGGTCTGGTCTTCGACGGGGTCGTCTGCGCGAACGACTCGGTCGCCTTCGGTGTGCTGTCGGCCCTGCAGGGGCGTGGCCTCCGGGTGCCCGACGACGTCGCGGTTATCGGGATGGACGACGTCGTCCACAGCCGCTACACGACGCCGACGCTCACGACCGTGTCGCCGGACAAGAACTTCATGGTCGAGCGAGCCCTCGCGGTTCTTGAGCGGCAGATCGCGACTCCGCCAACAGCCGATCAGCCGATCGAGCAGGTGGCGGTCGGGTTCAAGATCATCGAACGCGACAGCACGCGGCGCTCGTCAGTCTCGTCAGCACGCGGAGTCGGCCATCTCCGTCGGCGCCACGGTGGCGACACGCAGGTCGGTCACGTGCTTGCGGAGCTCGGCGACGTCCCGCTCGGCCAGTCCGTCGTCGATCACGAGGGTGTCGACCGCGTCGAGGTCCGCGATCGTCGTGAGGCTCACGGTTCCCCACTTGCTGTGATCGGCGACGATCACCTTGAGCAGGCCGCTAGCGAGTAGCGCCCGGTCAGTCTCGGCCTCGAGCAGGTTGGGTGTCGTGAATCCGGACCGGGTGTCGATACCGTGAACGCTGACGAACACCACGTCGCAGTGCAGATGGCTCAGCGCGCGCGTGGCGACCGGCCCGACTAGAGCCCCCGCAGGCGTGCGTACCCCACCCGTGAGGACCACCGCCTGGGACGGTAGGTCCTCGCGACCGCCGTCATCGGCGAGAAGATCGGCCACGGCGAGCGAATTCGTCACCACGGTGACCTGAGCTATGGACCGGATCGCCTGAGCGACGAACCACGCCGTGCTTCCGGCCGACAGCCCAACTGACATGCCAGGCTGCACGAGAGTGGCGGCCAGGCGTGCGACCGCCTCCTTCTCCCGGCGGTGCCCGAAGGCCCTGACATCCTGACGCTCGTGCGGGGCAGGGATGGTTTGCGCCGCCGTCACACCGCCGCGGACCCTGAGCACCAGCCCCTCGTCGGCAAGCAGCTCGATGTCGCGCCGGACGGTCATGCTGCTCACACCGAACTCGGACGCGAGCTCGGTGATGCTCGCCGAGCCGTGGCGCTGGACTGCGGCGAGCAGCGCATCACGTCGGTTCGAGAGCAGCACGCCCACCACCACCAGTTCGTCATCGGGTCGCTCCTGAGAAGTTCACACAATGTACCAAGGGTGGGTGGCTAATTCGGGGCCCGGCCCGCCCAGGACCCCGGCGAACCGTTGAAGAGATCGAGCTGGCCACCCCTCGAATGAGTCCACTGGCACAACACCACAAGGTTGAACGGCTACCTCGGCGACGTCCCACCGGCCGAGTTCGAAGCAGGGTTCTCCGCTACCCACGCAACTTTGACCGGAACGACGACGAATGAGCGCCTGCACCACGTCGTCACCGACAAGACAGGAACGACGGTCGCCGAAGACGATCTGGCCGCCGACGGGCTCTCGAGCTGGGGGACCACGGTCTCGGCGCTCTCGGCGGGCACGTACTCGGTGCTAGTCACGACCACCGGCTCACGTGTCCGAACCACGCTCGACGTCGTGACAGTCCTCGGGGGCGCAGCGTTCGGCGACTCGGCAAGCGAGCAGACGACAGACAGCGACCTCGACGGGCTCA
>JABBOW010000110.1 GCA_012927595.1 Cellulomonas sp. | reverse complement strand
AGGGGTACGAGGCCGACGGCGCCATCGTCCCGCTCGTGAGCTTCGGGGCGCCCGTCTGAGCCGCGATTTGGCCACTGGTCTCCTGTGTCGTATCCTCATTGCACCCAAGACCGCCGGTCGTCGTCCTCATGCAGGGCACGTGTGCAGAGAACGCCCGAAGTCCCGCAGCAGCGGGAGCCAGCGCAGGTGAGAGTTTCGGTCAGCACGCCACGGCGTGCATGTCGAGCCCCGCGCCTGCGCGGGGCTCTTTCACGTTGTCGGGCCGAGGATGACCGGTGGCATCACCACCGGAAGGATTGCCATGGCGAGGCCGGACAAGGCAGCCGATGTCGCAAAGCTCACGGACCGGTTCCGCGAGTCGAACGCGGCCGTGCTGACCGAGTACCGCGGGCTCACCGTCGCGCAGCTCAAGGCGCTGCGACGCGCGCTCAGCGGCAACGCAACCTACGCCGTGGTGAAGAACACGCTGACCGCTATCGCGGCCAAGCAGGCGGGCGTCGAGGGTATCGACTCCCACCTGGCCGGTCCCTCGGCCATCGCCTTCGTGACCGGTGACCCGGTCGAGGCAGCCAAGGGTCTGCGTGACTTCGCCAAGGCGAACCCCGCACTGGTCATCAAGGGCGGTGTCCTTGAAGGACGCGCCCTGACCGCCGCGGACATCATCAAGCTCGCGGACCTCGAGTCCCGTGAGGTCCTGCTGGCCAAGACGGCCGGCGTGCTCAAGGCGTCGCTCTACCAGGCGGCGTACCTCTTCACGGCGCCTGCGGCGAAGGCCGTTCGCACCGTCGAGGCGTTGCGCGCCAAGCTCGACGCGCCCACCGACGCCGCAGCCTGAGCCATCCGGCCCGGCCGCTCGAACCCACCGCTTGCGCCGACCACCGAGGTCGGCGGGCACGACACGGAAGGACACGCCATCATGGCGAAGCTCACGACTGACGAGCTCATCAACGCGTTCAAGGAGCTCACGCTCATTGAACTCTCCGAATTCGTCAAGGCCTTCGAGGAGACCTTCGAGGTCACCGCTGCGGCCCCCGCTGCCGCCGCCGCCCCCGCGGCCGCCGGTGCCGAGGCCGTCGTCGAGGAGGAGAAGGACGAGTTCGACGTCGTCCTCGAGGCCGCTGGCGAGAAGAAGATCCAGGTCATCAAGGAGGTGCGCGCGCTCACGAGCCTCGGCCTGAAGGAGGCCAAGGACCTCGTGGACGCCGCCCCCAAGGCCGTCCTGGAGGGTGTCAACAAGGAGGCCGCCGAGAAGGCCAAGGCGACCCTCGAGGCCGCCGGGGCGACCGTCACCCTCAAGTGACGCTCTGAGCCTGAAGCTCTGAGCTGCTCCGCGAGGAGCGCTCACCTCAACGACGAGGCCCGTACCCCGCGTGGGGTGCGGGCTTTGTCGTGTCGGCCGGCGGTCGCCCGCGCTGCCGCCGAATTGGCCGACGGCCCGGCTGAGACGCCAGGCCTGATTGGACAGCCTTGTCCAGATGGGCTAGGCTAGCGCTTTGCGCTGGCTTGTGCCTGCGGCCCCCCTAACCCGACCCTGGATCGACATCGCCATGCTCGCCCCGCGGGCGCGTGCGGTCAACGTTGAGGGACGGCTCGGCGGACGGCACTCTCAGCGCGCAGCGTGTACTCGATCTGCAGGGAAGGACCCCTCTTGGCTGCCTCGCGCACCCCTTCTGCTCCGTCCGCCGACGCTATCGCGAATCGCACCGCGTCTCGTCGCATCTCTTTCGCCAAGATCCACGAGCCGTTGGAGGTCCCGGACCTCCTCGGGCTCCAGACCGAGAACTTCGACTGGCTGCTCGGGAACGAGAAGTGGCAGGCGCGGGTCGCCACCGCACTCGAGACTGGTCGCCAGGACGTACCCGAGACCGCCGGTCTGGAGGAGATCTTCGAAGAGATCTCCCCGATCGAGGACTTCGGCGGCTCCATGTCGTTGTCGTTCCGCGAGCACCGTTTCGAGCCGGCGAAGTACACGGCTGACGAGTGCAAGGAGAAGGACTTCACCTTCGCCGCGCCGCTGTTCGTCACGGCCGAGTTCGTCAACTACACGACCGGTGAGATCAAGAGCCAGACGGTCTTCATGGGCGACTTCCCGCTCATGACCGACCGCGGCACGTTCATCATCAACGGCACCGAGCGCGTCGTGGTCTCCCAGCTCGTCCGGTCGCCGGGCGTGTACTTCGAGCGCACCGCCGACAAGACGTCGGACAAGGACGTCTTCACCGCCAAGATCATCCCGAGCCGTGGCGCCTGGCTCGAGTTCGAGATCGACAAGCGTGACAACGTCGGCGTCCGCGTCGACCGCAAGCGCAAGCAGAACGCGACGGTGCTCCTCAAGGCCCTCGGCCTGAGCGAGGCCGAGATCCGCGAGGAGTTCGCGCAGTTCCCCGCGGTCATCGACACGCTCGAGAAGGACCACGTCACGACCGAGGAGGAGTCTCTCCTCGACCTCTACCGCAAGATCCGTCCGGGCGAGCCGCCCACGGTCGAGGCTGGTCGCGCGCTGATCGAGAACTTCTACTTCAACCCCAAGCGTTACGACCTCGCGAAGGTCGGCCGCTACAAGGTCAACAAGAAGCTCGGCATCGACGTACCCCTCGGCGACTCGGTGCTGTCCACCGCCGACATCGTCGCCACGATCAAGTACCTCGCGGCGCTGCACGCCGACGTCGCGACGATCGACGGCCACCGTGTCGGCGAGGTCGTCAAGGTCCGGGTCGAGACCGACGACATCGACCACTTCGGCAACCGTCGTATCCGCGCGGTCGGCGAGCTCATCCAGAACCAGGTCCGCACGGGCCTGTCCCGGATGGAACGCGTCGTGCGCGAGCGCATGACGACGCAGGACGTCGAGGCGATCACCCCGCAGACCCTGATCAACATCCGCCCGGTCGTGGCGTCGATCAAGGAGTTCTTCGGGACGTCGCAGCTGTCGCAGTTCATGGACCAGAACAACCCGCTCGCGGGGCTGACGCACAAGCGTCGCCTGTCCGCGCTGGGCCCGGGTGGTCTGTCCCGCGACCGCGCCGGCATGGAGGTCCGTGACGTCCACCCGTCGCACTACGGCCGCATGTGCCCGATCGAGACCCCGGAAGGCCCGAACATCGGCCTGATCGGCTCGCTCGCGACGTACGGGCGGATCAACCCGTTCGGTTTCATCGAGACCCCGTACCGCGAGGTCGTGCACGGCAAGGTCACCGATGAGGTGCACTACCTCACGGCCGACGACGAGGACCGCTTCGTCATCGCGCAGGCCAACGCGCCGCTCAAGGCGAACGGTGCGTTCGCCGAGGAGCGCGTCCTCGTGCGCACCAAGGGCGGCGAGGTCGAGATCGTCCCCGGCGTGAACGTCGACTACATGGACGTCTCGCCGCGCCAGATGGTCTCGGTCGCGACGGCCCTGATCCCGTTCCTCGAGCACGACGACGCGAACCGTGCCCTCATGGGTGCCAACATGCAGCGCCAGGCGGTGCCGCTCGTCCGCTCCGAGGCCCCGGTCGTCGGGACCGGCATGGAGCGCCGTGCGGCCATCGATGCGGGCGACGTCATCGTCGCGGCGAAGCCGGGTGTCGTCACGGAGGTGTCGGCCGACCTGATCGTCATCGCGAACGACGACGGCACGACGACGACCCACCGCGTGGCGAAGTTCCGTCGCTCGAACCAGGGCACGAGCTACAACCAGCGCGTCATCGTTGACCACGGCGCTCGCGTCGAGGTCGGTTCGGTGCTCGCCGACGGTCCCGCGACGGACGAGGGCGAGCTCGCGCTCGGCCGCAACCTGCTCGTCGGGCTCATGTCGTGGGAGGGCCACAACTACGAGGACGCGATCATCCTCAGCCAGCGCCTCGTGCAGGACGACATCCTGTCCTCGATCCACATCGAGGAGCACGAGGTCGACGCCCGCGACACGAAGCTCGGCCCGGAGGAGATCACGCGGGACATCCCCAACGTCTCCGAGGAGGTCCTCGCGGACCTCGACGAGCGCGGGATCATCCGGATCGGCGCCGAGGTCTCGGCCGGCGACATCCTCGTCGGCAAGGTCACGCCCAAGGGCGAGACCGAGCTGACCCCGGAGGAGCGCCTGCTGCGGGCGATCTTCGGCGAGAAGGCCCGCGAGGTCCGCGACACGTCGCTCAAGGTGCCCCACGGCGAGTCCGGCACGGTCATCGAGGTCCGCACGTTCAACAGGGAGGACGGCGACGAGCTGCCCGCCGGGGTCAACGAGCTGGTTCGGGTGTACATCGCCCAGCGCCGCAAGATCACGCCTGGCGACAAGCTCGCCGGTCGTCACGGCAACAAGGGCGTCATCTCTACGATCCTCCCGATCGAGGACATGCCGTTCCTCGCGGACGGCACCCCGCTGGACATCATCCTGAACCCGCTCGGCGTGCCCGGCCGCATGAACGTCGGCCAGGTGCTCGAGACCCACCTCGGGTGGATCGCCATGCAGGGCTGGGACATCTCGCTGGCCGAGGGCGACGCTGCGGCGCTCGCGTGGCGTGACGGTGTCCCCGCCATCGCCGCGAAGTCGGCGGCCGGCGTGCCGGTTGCGACACCGGTGTTCGACGGGGTCCCGGAGCAGACCCTCACCGGTCTGCTGTCCTCGACGCTGCCGAACCGCGATGGCGTCCGGATGGTCGACGGGACCGGCAAGGCGAGGCTCTTCGACGGGCGCTCTGGCGAGCCGTTCCCAGAGCCCGTCGCGGTCGGCTACATGTACATCCTCAAGCTCCACCACCTGGTCGACGACAAGATCCACGCGCGTTCGACGGGCCCGTACTCGATGATCACGCAGCAGCCGCTCGGCGGTAAGGCCCAGTTCGGTGGCCAGCGGTTCGGCGAGATGGAGGTGTGGGCGCTCGAGGCGTACGGAGCCGCCTACACGCTCCAGGAGCTGCTGACCATCAAGTCGGACGACGTCCCCGGACGCGTGAAGGTCTACGAGGCGATCGTCAAGGGGGAGAACATCCCCGACTCGGGCATCCCGGAGTCCTTCAAGGTCCTCCTCAAGGAGATGCAGTCGCTCTGCTTGAACGTCGAGGTGCTGTCGAGCGACGGCGTCTCGATCGACATGAAGGAGAACGACGACGAGGTCTACCGCGCGGCGGAAGAGCTCGGGATCGACCTCTCGCGTCGCCCGAACGCCAGCAGCATCGAAGAGATCTGAGCTCGAGCACCGTTCGGTCGCCGGTCACCTGACGGCGGCCGACCGGAGCCGACACACCCGTAGCACCCTCCATCCGCCGGAGCCTGTGAGGCCCGGCAAGCGAAGGAAGTAGGACCCCCTTGCTCGACGTCAACGTCTTCGATGAGCTGCGTATCGGACTTGCCACTGCCGAGGACATCCGCACCTGGTCGCACGGCGAGGTCAAGAAGCCCGAGACCATCAACTACCGCACCCTCAAGCCCGAGAAGGACGGACTCTTCTGCGAGAAGATCTTCGGCCCGACCCGGGACTGGGAGTGCTACTGCGGGAAGTACAAGCGCGTCCGCTTCAAGGGCATCATCTGCGAGCGCTGCGGCGTCGAGGTCACGCGCTCCAAGGTGCGTCGTGAGCGCATGGGCCACATCGAGCTCGCCGCGCCCGTCACGCACATCTGGTTCTTCAAGGGTGTCCCGTCGCGCCTCGGCTACCTGCTCGACCTCGCCCCGAAGGACCTCGAGAAGGTCATCTACTTCGCGGCCTACATGATCACGTCCGTTGACGTCGACGGCCGGCACGAGGACCTCCCCAACCTCCAGAACGAGATCGACCTGGAGAAGAAGGAGATCTCGGACCGTCGCGACAACGACATCAACACTCGTGCCACGAAGCTTGAGGCCGACCTGGCCGAGCTTGAGGCCGAGGGTGCCAAGGCCGACGCGCGCCGCAAGGTGCGCGACTCCGCCGAGCGTGAGATGGCGCAGATCCGCAAGCGTGCGGACACTGACCTGGAGCGCCTCGACACGGTCTGGGACCGGTTCAAGAACCTCAAGGTCGCGGACCTCGAGGGCGACGAGATGCTGTACCGCCAGCTCCAGGACCGCTACGGCAACTACTTCGAGGGCTCGATGGGCGCCGCCGCGATCCAGAAGCGGCTCGAGGCGTTCGACCTCGAGGCCGAGTCGGACTCGCTGCGCGACATCATCAAGAACGGCAAGGGGCAGCGCAAGACGCGCGCGCTCAAGCGCCTGAAGGTCGTCAACGCGTTCCTCACGACGTCCAACTCGCCCACAGGCATGGTTCTCGACGCGGTCCCGGTCATCCCCCCGGACCTGCGCCCGATGGTCCAGCTCGACGGTGGCCGGTTCGCCACGTCGGACCTCAACGACCTGTACCGCCGGGTCATCAACCGCAACAACCGCCTCAAGCGGCTGCTGGACCTCGGTGCTCCCGAGATCATCGTCAACAACGAGAAGCGGATGCTCCAGGAGGCCGTCGACTCGCTGTTCGACAACGGCCGCCGTGGCCGTCCGGTGACCGGACCGGGCAACCGCCCGCTCAAGTCCATCTCGGACATGCTCAAGGGCAAGCAGGGTCGGTTCCGTCAGAACCTCCTCGGCAAGCGCGTCGACTACTCGGGCCGTTCGGTCATCGTGGTCGGCCCGCAGCTCAAGCTGCACCAGTGCGGCCTGCCGAAGCAGATGGCTCTCGAGCTCTTCAAGCCCTTCGTCATGAAGCGGCTCGTCGACCTCAACCACGCGCAGAACATCAAGAGCGCGAAGCGCATGGTCGAGCGCGCCCGCCCGGTCGTGTGGGATGTCCTCGAAGAGGTCATCACCGAGCACCCCGTGCTGCTGAACCGTGCGCCCACGCTGCACCGTCTCGGCATCCAGGCGTTCGAGCCGCAGCTGGTCGAGGGCAAGGCCATCCACCTGCACCCGCTCGTGTGCGCCGCGTTCAACGCGGACTTCGACGGTGACCAGATGGCTGTCCACCTGCCGCTGAGCGCCGAGGCGCAGGCCGAGGCCCGCATCCTCATGCTCTCGAGCAACAACATCCTCAAGCCGTCGGACGGCCGTCCCGTGACCATGCCCTCCCAGGACATGATCATTGGGCTCTACCACCTGACGAACGACAAGGACGACCCCATCGGTGCCGGTCGCTTCTTCTCCTCGGTCTCCGAGGCGGTCATGGCGTTCGACCAGAAGTCGCTCGACCTGAACGCCCCGGTCGGGATCCGGCTCGACGACCTGATCCTCGCGGAGCAGGACGCCCCTGAGGGCTGGGTGCAGGGCGGGACCCTGACGTACCAGACGACGTTGGGTCGCGCCCTGTTCAACGAGCTTCTTCCGGTCGACTACCCGTACGAGAACGGCGTCGTCGACAAGAAGCGACTGTCCGTCATCGTCAACGACCTCGCCGAGCGTTACCCGAAGGTCGCGGTCGCCGCATCCCTCGACGCGCTCAAGGAGGCCGGCTTCCGCTGGGCCACCCGCTCGGGCGTCACGATCGCCATCTCCGACGTCGCCACCCCGGCTGCGGAGAAGGCGGAGATCCTCGAGGAGCACGAGGCCCGCGCCGCCAAGGTGCAGGGCCAGTACGAGAAGGGCCTGATCACCGACGACGAGCGTCGCCAGGAGCTCATCGAGATCTGGACCCAGGCGCCCCCCACGGCCCCCGACGCGATGCGGGCGAACTTCCGCAAGGACAACACCGTCTACAAGATGGTCGGTTCCGGGGCTCGCGGTAACTGGATGCAGGTCCGTCAGATCGCCGGTATGCGCGGCCTCGTGGCGAACCCCAAGGGCGAGATCATCCCGCGCCCCATCAAGGCGAACTACCGCGAGGGCCTGTCGGTCCTGGAGTACTTCATCGCGACGCACGGTGCTCGCAAGGGCCTGGCGGACACCGCTCTGCGGACCGCCGACTCGGGTTACCTGACGCGCCGGTTGGTGGACGTCTCGCAGGACGTCATCGTCCGTGAGGAGGACTGCGGCACGGAACGCGGACTCGTCATGACGGTGGGCGTCCCCGGCCCCGACGGCACGCTGCGTCGCCACGACAAGGTCGAGACGAGCGTCTACTCGCGCACGCTGTCGACCGACGTCGAGATCGACGGCAACGTCATCGGCCACGCGGGCGACGACGTGGGCGACGTGCTCATCGACTCACTGCTCGCTGCGGGTGTCACGGACCTCAAGGTCCGCTCGGTCCTGACCTGCGAGTCGCGGGTCGGCACGTGCGCCAAGTGCTACGGCCGCTCGCTCGCGACCGGCAAGCTCGTGGACATCGGCGAGGCGGTCGGCATCATCGCGGCCCAGTCGATCGGTGAGCCCGGCACGCAGCTCACGATGCGTACCTTCCACACGGGTGGTGTGGCCTCGGCCGATGACATCACCCAGGGTCTGCCCCGTATCCAGGAGCTCTTCGAGGCCCGCACCCCCAAGGGTGAGGGACCGATCGCGGAGTTCTCGGGCCGGATCACGATCGACGAGTCCGACCGGACCCGTCGCATCATGCTCACCCCGGACGACGGCTCGGAGGAGTTGGCGTACCCGATCACGAAGCGGTCGCGCCTGCTCGTCAGCGACGGTGACCACGTCGAGGTCGGCACGCAGCTGGTCGTCGGTGCGGTCGACCCCAAGAAGGTCCTACGCATCCTCGGCCCGCGCGCGACGCAGAAGCACCTGGTCGACGAGGTGCAGGAGGTCTACCGCTCGCAGGGCGTGGACATCCACGACAAGCACATCGAGGTCATCGTCCGGCAGATGCTGCGCCGGGTGACGGTCCTCGACTCGGGCGACACGGACCTCCTGCCCGGCGAGCTCGCCGAGCGTGGCCGGTTCGAGGACGCGAACCGTCGGGCGGTGTCCGAGAGCGGGCAGCCGGCCTCGGGGCGTCCGGAGCTCATGGGCATCACGAAGGCGTCGCTCGCGACCGACTCGTGGCTGTCCGCGGCCTCCTTCCAGGAGACCACCCGTGTCCTCACCGAGGCCGCGATGTCGGGGCGCAGCGACCCGCTGCTGGGCCTCAAGGAGAACGTCATCCTCGGCAAGCTGATCCCCGCCGGTACGGGCCTTGCCCGCTACCGCAACGTGGCGGTCGAGCCGACCGAGGAAGCCAAGGCCGAGCTGTACCCGTCCTTCGGCTACGACGAGATCGACTTCCCCTCCCTGGGTCTCGGCTCGGGCGAGGCAGTCCCGCTCGAGGACATCGACTTCGGCGACTTCCGCTGACGTCGCCTGCGTTGATCTACCCCGAGGGGGCCCGCCGAGCCGGGGGCCCCCCGCGGCCCGTCCTGCCCGTGGTGTGGGGCCCGTGGTCCGGGCCTGTGCCCTTGGCCGTGCTGTGATGCACCTTGCTTTGACGGACTCGGCACGCGGGCGGTAATGTTGGCCACCGTGCCCGCGCCGTCGGGCCCTCGTGCGTGCACACCGCCGGACGCTCTTGGGGTTCACTCCCTGGGCCAGGGTGCGGTGCGCCGGGTGGAGTTCCTCTTCACCGCGTGCGACATACCGTCGATGAGCAGTTCGGCGGGGTGCCGCCGCGGGCATCGAGGGCGACACGCCCGGGCGCGTGGGTCGCAGTTCGGTGGCGCAGGACGCAAGGCCCTCGGGCCGTCGGACGAACGCGCCGCTCCACCTGAAGGTGCGCGGGGCGCTGCGGACGTCGGTCCCACCAGGTCGGGCTAGGTCCCGGCCGATCAGAGCGTCAACGAGAAGACACGGAGATGTAGTGCCTACGATCCAGCAGCTGGTCCGCAAGGGCCGCAAAGCCAAGGTCAACAAGTCCAAGACGCCGGCGCTCAAGGGCAGCCCGCAGCGGCGCGGTGTGTGCACCCGCGTCTACACGACGACCCCGAAGAAGCCGAACTCGGCTCTCCGCAAGGTCGCGCGCGTCAAGCTCTCGAGCCAGGTCGAGGTCACCGCCTACATCCCCGGTGTCGGACACAACCTGCAGGAGCACTCGATCGTGCTCGTGCGCGGCGGCCGCGTGAAGGACCTGCCCGGTGTCCGTTACAAGATCGTCCGTGGCGCCCTCGACACTCAGGGCGTGAAGAACCGCAAGCAGGCCCGTAGCCGTTACGGCGCCAAGAAGGACAAGCGCTAATGCCTCGTAAGGGTCCCGCCCCGAAGCGGCCACTCATCATCGACCCGGTCTACGGATCGCCGGTCGTGACGCAGCTCATCAACAAGGTCCTCATGGACGGCAAGAAGTCCGTCGCCGAGGCCATCGTGTACGGCGCCCTCGAGGGTGTCCACGACAAGACTCAGGGCGACCCGGTCGTCGTGCTCAAGCGCGCGCTCGAGAACGTCCGCCCGGCGCTCGAGGTGCGTTCGCGCCGCGTCGGTGGCGCGACCTATCAGGTGCCCGTGGAGGTCCGCCCGGTGCGCTCGACCACGCTCGCCCTGCGCTGGCTCACCGACTACTCGCGTGCACGGCGCGAGAAGACGATGACCGAGCGACTCATGAACGAGATCCTCGATGCCAGCAACGGCCTGGGTGCAGCAGTCAAGCGGCGCGAGGACATGCACAAGATGGCCGAGTCCAACAAGGCGTTCGCGCACTACCGCTGGTGATCCCCGCGACCGCGAACCCAAGCCAACCGACAAGGGGCTGAACACGTGGCACTTGACGTGCTGACGGACCTCAACAGGGTCCGGAACATCGGCATCATGGCGCATATCGATGCCGGCAAGACGACGACGACCGAGCGGATCCTGTTCTACACCGGGGTCAACTACAAGATCGGTGAGACGCACGACGGTGCGTCGACGATGGACTGGATGGAGCAGGAGCAGGAGCGCGGCATCACGATCACGTCCGCCGCGACGACCTGCTACTGGAAGGACAACCAGATCAACATCATCGACACACCTGGCCACGTGGACTTCACGGTCGAGGTCGAGCGCTCGCTGCGGGTCCTCGATGGTGCCGTCGCGGTCTTCGACGGCAAGGAGGGCGTCGAGCCCCAGTCGGAGACCGTCTGGCGTCAGGCAGACAAGTACGAGGTCCCGCGCATCTGCTTCGTCAACAAGATGGACAAGCTCGGCGCTGACTTCTACTTCACCGTGAAGACGATCGTGGACCGTCTCAAGGCGAAGCCGCTGGTCATCCAGCTGCCGATCGGCTCGGAGAGCGAGTTCACCGGCGTCGTCGACCTGGTCGAGCAGAAGGCGATCATCTGGCGCGGCGAGACCAAGCTGGGCGAGGAGTACTCCACCGAGGCGATCCCTGCGGACCTCGTCGAGAAGGCGGCGCAGTACCGCGCCGAGCTCATCGAGGCCGTCGCTGAGGCGAACGAGACGCTGCTCGAGAAGTACCTGAACGGCGAGGAGCTCACGGTCGCGGAGATCAAGGCCGGGATCCGGGAGCTGACGATCAAGTCGCTCGCGTACCCAGTCCTGTGCGGGTCGGCGTTCAAGAACAAGGGTGTCCAGCCTATGCTCGACGCCGTCATCGACTACCTCCCGACCCCGCTCGACGTGCCTGCTGTCGAGGGGCACGACGTCCACGACGAAGAGATCATCATCGAGCGTCACCCCGACGCGACGGAGCCGTTCGCGGCGCTGGCCTTCAAGGTCGCGACGCACCCGTTCTTCGGCAAGCTGACGTACGTCCGGGTCTACTCGGGCCATGTCGCGCAGGGCGCCCAGGTCTACAACGCCACCAAGGGCAAGAAGGAGCGCATCGGGAAGCTCTTCCAGATGCACTCCAACAAGGAGAACCCGGTGGAGGAGGCCACGGCCGGCCACATCTACGCGTTCATCGGGCTCAAGGACGTCACCACCGGCGACACGCTGTGCGACCCGAACAACCTGATCGTGCTCGAGTCCATGACGTTCCCGGAGCCGGTCATCGACGTGGCGATCGAGCCGAAGACGAAGGGCGACCAGGAGAAGTTGTCGGTCGCCATCCAGAAGCTCGCCGAAGAGGACCCGACTTTCCGGGTGCGCCACGACGATGAGACCGGCCAGACCGTCATCGGCGGCATGGGTGAGCTCCACCTGGACATCCTCGTCGAGCGCATGCGGCGCGAGTTCCACGTCGACGCCAATGTCGGCAAGCCGCAGGTCGCGTACCGGGAGACGATCCGGCGCTCGGTCGAGAAGTTGGACTACGTCCACAAGAAGCAGACCGGTGGATCTGGGCAGTACGCCAAGGTCCAGATGTCCTTCGAGCCGCTGGACCCCGCCTTGGGCGAGATCTACACGTTCGAGAACAAGGTCACCGGTGGTCGGATCCCTCGGGAGTACATCCCCTCGATCGACGCCGGTGTCCAGAGCGCGATGCAGCTGGGCGTGCTGGCGGGCTACCCGCTCGTCGGCATCAAGGCGATCCTGCTCGACGGCGCTGCGCACGACGTGGACTCCTCGGAGATGGCGTTCAAGATCGCCGGCTCGATGATCCTCAAGGAGGCCGCCCGCAAGGCCGATCCGGTTCTTCTGGAGCCGATCATGTCGGTCGAGGTGCGGACGCCCGAGGACTACATGGGTGACGTCATCGGCGACCTGAACTCGCGCCGCGGCATGATCCAGTCCATGGAGGACGCGACGGGCGTAAAGGTGATCCGCGCCCTCGTGCCGCTCTCCGAGATGTTCGGGTACGTGGGCGACCTGCGGTCCAAGACCCAGGGTCGCGCCGTGTACTCGATGCAGTTCGACAGCTACGCCGAGGTTCCTCGGAACGTTGCCGAAGAGATCATCAAGAAGACCCGGGGCGAGTAAGTCCCACAGGTCGCAGCCTGTAGCTCTACACCACACAACCGACCCGTAGGACCGCACGTCCCGCAGGTGCCACCATGGCCCTGCAGTCGTTCGGCAATCTCTACCAGAGTCCTGAGGAGGACCCACAGTGGGCAAGGCGAAGTTCGAGCGGACCAAGCCGCACGTCAACATCGGGACCATTGGTCACGTCGACCACGGCAAGACGACGCTGACGGCCGCGATCTCGAAGGTGCTGCACGACAAGTACCCCACCCTGAACCCCTTCACGCCGTTCGACCAGATCGACAAGGCGCCTGAAGAGAAGCAGCGCGGAATCACGATCAACATCGCGCACGTCGAGTACCAGACCGAGAAGCGCCACTACGCGCACATCGATGCGCCTGGGCACGCCGACTACATCAAGAACATGATCACGGGTGCCGCGCAGATGGACGGCGCGATCCT
>JABBOW010000193.1 GCA_012927595.1 Cellulomonas sp. | reverse complement strand
GCCGCCCGACGGCGTGGGGGGCCCGACGGCCGCCGGCGACGCTGCCAAGGCCCAGCTCGACGACGTGTACGCGACTCCGCTCGCCGACGGGACGCCGCTCGTCGTCACCGACTACGCGACCGCCCAGCTCGTCAAGGTCGCCGCCAACTCGTTCCTCGCGACCAAGATCTCGTTCATCAACGCGATGGCCGAGCTGTGCGAGGCGACCGGCGCGGACGTCACGCGCCTCGCGGACGCCATCGGGTACGACAGCCGGATCGGGCGCACGTTCCTCAACGCCGGCCTCGGGTTCGGCGGTGGCTGCCTGCCCAAGGACATCCGGGCGTTCATGGCCCGTGCCGGAGAGCTAGGCGTCGACCAGGCGCTGTCGTTCCTGCGCGAGGTCGACTCGATCAACATGCGCCGCCGGGTGCGGATGGTCGACCTGGCGCGCGAGGTGTGCCACGGCTCGATCGTCGGTCGGCGTGTCGCGGTGCTCGGGGCTGCGTTCAAGCCGGACAGCGACGATGTGCGCGACTCCCCGGCGCTGTCGGTCGCTGCGCAGATGCAGCTCCAGGGCGCCCACGTGACGGTCACCGACCCGCAAGCGATCGAGAACGCCCGTGCCAAGTGGCCCGACCTCACGTTCGCCGAGACCGCGCTCGAGGCAGCCGAGGGCGCCGACGTCGTGCTGCTCGCAACCGAGTGGGCCGAGTACCGCGACCTCGACCCGGCCGTGCTGGGCGGGGTCGTCGCCCAGCGGCGCATCCTCGACGGGCGCAACGTGCTCGATCCGGCGCGCTGGCGCGCTGCCGGCTGGACGTACCGGGCGCTCGGCCGCCCTTGACCACGTCCCGCGAGCCGTTGTCGGCAGAGCCGTTCGGGCCTGGCCCCGCGGCCTCGCAGCCCCCGGGGTCCCCGGGGTCCCGGCACGCACCGATCTGGGCACAGGCAATGATCGCGGCCGGGGCCGTGCTCGCCGTGGTTGCGGTCGCCGTCGCACTGCACCAGGCCACGGGCCCGATTCGTCAGCCGGCGGCCGCCGCGACGCAGAGCTGGTCGCCCGAGGGTGCCGACCCGCTCGCGTACGCGCGGGCGCTCGTGACGGACACGAACATCGCCCGTGCCACGGCAGGGTTTTTGCCACTCGGCGTGTCCGAGTGCGCGCGCGCTGCCGCGGCCGACCGAGCACAGGCGCTCACGGGTGACCGCAAGCTCACGCACGCGAGTCTCGTCCCTGCCATGGAGACGTGCGAGCCGTCGGGGTCTGCGGCCGAGAATCTCAGCCGCGCAGCGGCCGACCCGCAAGCCGTGGTCGACGCCTGGCTTACGTCGCCGGGCCACCGCGCCAACCTCCTGGACCCGACCCTGACTGAGGTCGGCGTCGCCTGCCTGCTCGACGCCGATCGGATGCTCTGCTCGCAAGTCTTCCTGGGACCCTGACCTCCGCGCTCCGCGGGCGTAGATCTCCGGCGATGGCGTGGAGTTCGCGCCGAAGCTGCACCCGTGGGACCCGGGTCACGCGCGGGTCCGGTCCCGGATGGCCGCGCGTACCCAGCCGACCAGGCGTTCGGGGTTGCGGAGCACGTCGTCGGCGGTGCACGTGATGATGCGCCAGCCTGCGGCCTCGAGCGCCTGCCGGCGGCGGATGTCTCGGCGCCAGGTTGCCTTGTCGGTGCGATGGAGGTCGCCGTCGTACTCGATCGCGATCTTCAGCTCGGGGTAGGACAGGTCAGGCAGCGCCAGGAACTCTCCGGTCGCGCCACGTGCGGCGGTGTTCACTGCGGGGCACGGTAGCCCGGCGTCGACGAGCACCCACCGGGCCCGGCTCTCCATGCACGAGTCGGTGCCGGTGCGGACGTGCTCGAGCGCGCTGCGGAGCCGAGCGATCCCGCGGGTGCCTGTCGGCAGGTCGGCGACGACCCGGGTCAGCGTGGAGCTGGCGATGTGCGGGCTCTTCCGGCGCGTGAGCGCGTCGCCCAGGACGACGAGCTCGCGCGGCGGCAGCAGGGCCGCCAGCTGGACCCAGACGAGCTCGGGTGTCGTGACAGGCAACCGCGCGACCCGCCGGACCCTCACGTCGAACGACGATCGCGAGTGCGTGGCGACGCCCGGGCGCCGCACCCACGAGCGACTCTCGGGAATCTGCACGTGGAGCCGCTCGTCGCCCCCGACGCCGAACGGCAGGTCGACGCCGAGCAGCCGCAACGCGGTGACGTGACAGAAGACCGCACCGGGTGGCAGGACCAGGAGGAGCGCCATGCACCGTCCGACGAGGTCGTCCGCGACCGTCGTGGGCGCTCTGACACCCGTGAACGGGCTGTACAGCGACTGCCCTCGAAGGCGTGCGCGGCTGATCCCCTGCGCGCGGCCGTCGTGGTAGGTGAACGGTCCGCTCGCGAACGGTTCCGGCAGCGGCAGCGGTGATCGCACGTCCGCCACGATGCCGACGCCGCCCGTAGCGAACCGCACCCTGACCATTCCCTGTGGACAACCAAACCCCTCCCCGCCCTGCGGTCGGCCGACCAGACCGCGAACCCGCGAACCCGCGAACCCGCGAACCCGCCGAGACTGCGCAGATGGCTGGTCAGACCGCGCCCAAGACAGCCATGCGCGCAGTCTCGGCGGCCAGGGGCCCGGGTTCGGGGGCGGAAGGTGGTTACCTAGGGTAATGAGGTAAGGTAAGTACATGCCCGAGCTCACCGTCCGCACCGGAATCACCGCAGCAGCACATGTGGTGCCCGCCGCCCCGACGGCCAAGCAGTGCCGCCCGGCGGAGCTCGCGGCGGACCTGCGCATCGGCATCTTCCGCTCCGCCCGCAGGCTGCGCGCCGAGCGCGGGTCCGCCGACCTCCCCGACCACCAGTACTCGGTACTCGGGTGGCTCAGCAAGAACGGGCCGCTGGCCCCCGGCGTGCTCGCCGAGATGCAGCACGTGCAGCCGCCGTCGATGACCCGGTCCGTCAACACGCTTGTCGAGCTCGGCCTGGTCCGGAAGTCCGAGCACCCCACGGACGGGCGCCAGGTCGTCGTGAGCCTGACTGACGCGGGCGTGACCGAGGTCAAGGAGACGCTGCGCCGGCGCGACACCTGGCTCGCGGAGAGGCTCGCCGAGCTGAACCCCGCCGAGCGTTCGACGATGGCCGCTGCCGCACGGCTGATGCGGGGGATCGCTGACTCATGAGAGAGACGTTCTCCTCGCTTCGCTACTTCAACTACCGGCTGTGGTTCACCGGGGCAATCGTCGCCAACATCGGCACGTGGATGCAGCGCGTCGCGCAGGACTGGCTCGTCCTGACCGTCCTGTCGCACGACTCGGGCATTGCCGTCGGCGTCACGACGGCGCTTCAGTTCGGCCCGACTCTGTTCCTGTCCGCGTGGGCCGGCCTTCTCGCCGACCGGCTCGACCGCCGCAAGCTTCTCCTCGCGACCCAGACGGCCCAGGGCGTCCTGGCGACCGCGCTCGGCATCCTCGTCCTGGTCGGTCACGCCCAGCTCTGGCACGTCTACATCTTCGCGGGACTGCTGGGCTGCGTGACGGCGATCGACGCGCCGGTGCGTCAGACGTTCGTCGCCGAGATGGTGCCGGCCGAGGGACTGGCCAATGCGGTCGGCCTGAACAGCGCCTCGTTCAACGCGGCCCGGCTCATCGGCCCGGGTCTCGCAGGTCTGCTCATCGCGGGAGTCGGCACCGGGTGGGTGTTCGTCATCAACGGCCTGACGTTCGCCTCGACCCTCCTCGCGCTGCTGAAGATGCGCGAGAGCGCGATGCGCAGGTTGCCGACGGCCGGACGCGCCAAGGGACAGATCCGCGAGGGCCTGCGCTACGTGCGCGGTCGCTCCGACATCGTCGTGATGATGGTCGTCGTCGGCGTGGTCTCCACGTTCGGCCTGAACTTTCAGCTCACGAGCGCGATGATGGCGCGCGTCGAGTTCGGCCGGGGTGCGGGGGAGTACGGCATCCTTGGCTCGGTCCTCGCGATCGGCTCGTTGACGGGTGCGCTGCTCGCGGCCCGACGCAAGCGGCCGCGCGTCCGGCTCGTGATCGGCTCGGCGTTCGCCTTCGGCATCGCGAGCGGCACGATGGCCCTCATGCCGTCGTTCACGACCTACGCCATCGCGTCAATCCCGGTCGGTCTCGCGTCGTTGACGATGATGACGGCGGCGAACACGACCATTCAGATGAACACCGACCCCGCGATGCGCGGCCGCGTGATGGCGCTCTACATGATGGTGTTCCTCGGCGCGACGCCGATCGGCTCGCCGATCGTCGGGTGGATCGCGGAGCAGTTCGGCCCCCGCTGGTCGGTCGGCATCGGTTCGGTCACCGCCCTGATGGTCTCGGTCGGCGCGGCGATCTGGGCGTCGCGGCACTGGAACCTCGAGGTGCGTTACCACGTGCACCGCCCGCACCTCGAGGTCCGGTACCCGCCGGCTGGGGACGGCGATCTCATGCCCGACGACGAGGTCGTCGAACGCCGCAACGCCGCGCGGAGCCTCGGCGCGCAGGACGCTGCGAACAACGCCACAGCGGCCTGACGGGTGAATCGGCGCCGTGGAGTGCGTCGGATGATGCCCGGTATGTGACGATCGCCCCATGAGGGGGAGTCGGCGCGTCCGCATCACGCTGGGAGTGTCGGCCGGCGTGCTCGGGGTCGTCGTCATCGCAGGTGGCTGGCTGGGCTACCGCGGGCTGCAGGCGGAGCGTGCGCTGCGCTCGGTCGGTGACGTCGTCAAGGGGCTCCAGTCCGACATCGTTGCAGGCCGCACGCAGGCGCTCGCGGACGAGCTACCGGCTGTCCAGGCCGACGCGGCGCGTGCCCGGTCCGCTACGTCCGACCCCGTGTGGCGTCTCGCTGAGCATCTGCCCGTGGTCGGCGACGACCTCGCTGCGGTGCACACCGTCGCGGCCGCGGTCGACGACGTCGCCCGGGACGCGCTGCCTGCGATCGCGCAGCTCGGCGCGGTCCTGTCGGCCCAGAAGGTCCGGGGGACCGACGGCCGGATCGACCTGACGCCGCTCGTCGACGCGGCCCCCACCCTCGCGCTCGCGGACTCCACGACGGCCCGTGCGCGTGACGCGGTCGACGCGATCGACACCTCGAGGCTCATGGACCGCATCGCCGGCCCAGTCGTCACGGTGCAGGACGGGCTGGGCAAGGCGTCCGCGGCGCTCGATGCGGCAACGCAGGTCGCCACGCTCCTGCCGCCCATGCTCGGCGCCGACGGCCCGCGGACCTACCTGCTCCTGTCCCTCAACAGCGCGGAGCTGCGCAGCGCGGGCGGCATCGTGGGTGCCGTCGCGGTCCTGCACGCCGAGAACGGCTCGCTCGACCTCGTCGAGCAGCGCACGACGCTGGCCTTCCCCGCGACCGCACAGAGCGTCCTGCCGCTCACGCCCGACGAGCTGCTGGTGCACACCGACCGGCTCGGCCGGTGGCTCCAGGACACCGTCTTCACGCCGGACTTCCCGCGCACGGCCCAGCTCGTCAGTGCGATCTGGAAGCAGTCGACCGGCGAGACGGTCGACGGCGTCATCGCGACGGACCCCGTTGCCGTGAAGTACCTGCTGAGCGCGACCGGCGCGATCGCGGCGCCGGGCGGCGTCGAGCTGCGTGCCGACAACCTGCTGAGCGTCCTGCTGCACGACTCGTACCTGTCGATGCAGGACCCGGCGGTCGCCGACGAGTTCTACACGGGCGTCGCGGCGAGGATCTTCCGGGCGGTCGGCGGGGGGCAGGGCGACTCGCGCGCGGTCGTCGAGCAGCTGGCCAAGTCAGGCGAGGAGCGACGCCTGCGGATCTGGTCTGCGCGCCCTGACGAGCAGGCGCTGCTCGCGCCGACGTCGCTCAGCGGCGGCTTCCTGTCGGGGACCGACGACGCGGCGGCGGGCGTCTTCCTGAACGACGGCACGGCGGGCAAGCTCGACTACTTCTTGACCACGACGTACGCGGTCGAGTCCATGACCTGCGGGAAGAACGGCACGCCGGGCTCGGCGGTCGTGCGTCTCGACCTCGCCTACGATCCGCCCGCAGACATCAGGCAGTACCCCATGTACGTCACGGGCTACAACAGCGGCGCGATACCGACGGGCTCGGTCCAGACGAACGTGACCGTGTACTCGCCGGTCGGGGGCTCGATCACCCAGCAGCGCCTGGACGACGCGTTCGTGGGGGGGCTCGACGCGACCGAGGGCGGCCGCGCGGTGAGTGTGATGACGTCTCGGCTCGCGCCCGGGGGGCGCGCGACGTACCGCTTCACGTTCCCCGTCCCAGCCTCGTCGCTCGACGTGTGGACGACGCCGACCCTGACGAGCTCGGGGATCGTCGAGGGGTCATGCACCCGCGCACCCTGACGGCCGGATCACCGCCTCTTCACCCGCTCGACCCCTGCCCGCGGTGGGAGGCAGGGCGTTAGCATGGCGGTAGATATGTCCGATACGCACGATTTGAGACGGAGGGTCAGCCATGAGCTCAAAGCACCGAGCGGCCGCGGGGGTCGCCCTGGGAATGTTCGCCGCGCTTGCGCTGGCCGGGCCGGCAGCAGCCGCTGACCCTGCGGGCGGGTGTGTGCGCCAGGACTCGGGCTACGCGGCTCCGGGTGTTGTGTGCCCGCCCACGGTGACCCCACCGCCGCGTTCCGACGTGCTGGGGGCGGATCCGAATGTCACCACGGTGCGTTCCGACGTGCTCGGCGCCGAGCCGAGTGTCGCCGTGGGGCGCACCGACGTCCTCTCGGCGACCGGCTCGAACGTCGCGCCCTTCCTGCTGCTTGCGGGTGGGCTCGTCGTGGTCGGTGCCGGGGCGCTCGGCGCCATCGCCGTCGTGCGGCGCAGGCGCATTGTCTGACGCCTGACCGACATCGAGCGCCCGCTGGCCGCAGCACCGGCTGGCGGGCGCTCTGTCGTGCTCGGCACGACCACCGTCGTGCGATCAGGAGTCCGCGACGCCACCTGGGTGGGGATCACGTACCCCCCGCGCGATCTGGGACGACCCAGACCAACGCTGGGCCTCTGACGCCGAGGTCGCCGAGTTCGCGTTCAGACGAGGCGCTCGACCACGTAGTCGATGCACGCCGTGAGGGCGAGCACGTCGTCCGGGTCGACCGCGGGGAACATCGCCACGCGCAGCTGGTTGCGGCCGAGCTTGCGGTACGGGTCGACGTCGACGATGTCGTTCTCGCGCAGGATCTTCGCGACGGTCTTCGACTCGACCTCGGGGGCCAGGTCGATGGTGCCGACGACGTTCGAGCGGATCGCGGGATCAGTGACGAACGGCGTCGCCCAGTCGCGGGCGTCGGCCCAGCTGTACAGGTGTCCGGCCGACGTGGCGGTGCGTTGGGCAGCCCAAGTCAGCCCGCCGCGGGTCAGCAGCCAGTCGATCTGCTCGGCGAGCATCACGAGGGTCGCGATCGCGGGGGTGTTGAGCGTCTGGTTGAGTCGCGAGTTTGCCAGCGCTGTGGTCAGCGACAGGAACTCGGGGATCCACCGGCCGCTCGCGTCGATCTGCTCGGCGCGCGCGATCGCGTCGGGCGACAGCAGCGCGAGCCACAGCCCGCCGTCGGAGGCGAACGACTTCTGCGGCGCGAAGTAGTAGACGTCGGTCTGGGCCACGTCGACCGCGAGTCCGCCAGCGCCCGACGTGGCGTCGACGACGGTAAGGGCGCCCTGCTCGCGCGAGCCCGCGACGCGGCGGACCGGCGCCGCGACGCCCGTCGAGGTCTCGTTGTGCGGCCAGGCGTACACGTCGACGCCGTCCTCGTGCTCGGGCAGCGCAATCTGGCCGGGCGGTGCGGTGCGGACGGTCGGCTCACCGAGGAACGGTGCCTTGCGGGCCGCGGCAGCGAACTTGGCGCCGAACTCCCCGAACGACGCGTGCTGCGACCGCTCGCGTACGAGACACAGGGTCGCGAGGTCCCAGAACGCCGTCGAGCCGCCGTTGCCTAGTGCGACCTCGTAGCCGTCGGGCAGTGCGAACAGCTCGGCGATCCCGGCTCGGATGCGTCCGACGACGGCGCGCACGGGGGCCTGGCGGTGTGACGTCCCCAGCAGCGTGCGCCCCACGTCCGCGAGCGTGTCGACCTGCTCGGAGCGGATCTTGCTCGGCCCCGAGCCGAATCGACCATCGGCGGGCAGCAGTGCGGCGGGAATGGTGATCTGCACGAGCCGAGGATACGACGCTGACCAACTAGCCTGGGGGCAGCGACGACCAGATGAGCGGAGGATCCCCGTGAGCGACCTGATCGACACCACCGAGATGTACCTGAAGACGATCTACGAGCTCATCGAGGAGGGGATCACCCCCCTGCGGGCGCGCATCGCGGAACGACTCGGGCACAGCGGTCCCACCGTGTCGCAGACTGTTGCGCGCATGGAGCGCGACGGCCTCGTCGTCGTGAACGGCGACCGGCACCTCGACCTCACCCCGGCTGGCATCGCGAAGGCCACGCGCGTCATGCGCAAGCACCGTCTCGCCGAGCGTCTCCTCACGGACGTGATCGGGCTCGACTGGGAGCTCGTGCACGAGGAGGCGTGCCGCTGGGAGCACGTCATGAGCGAACGGGTCGAGCGACGGATCACCACGCTGCTCGACCACCCGCACTTTGATCCGTACGGCAACCCGATCCCGGGCCTTGACGAGCTCGACGAGGAGCGCACGTCGGTGGCCTTCCTCGACGGAGTGACGCCGTTGGTTGCCGTTGCCGAGGCTGCTGGCGCCGGACGGACCAGTGCGATCGTCGCGCGAATCGGGGAGCCGCTGCAGTCCGACGTGGATCTCCTTGCGCGCTTGCGTCAGGCCGGCGTGCGACCGGGAGTGGTCATCGACATCGAGCGCGCACCGGGGGTCGTCACCATCAGCGGCCCGGGAGCCGACACCGTCCTGGACCT
Organism: Cellulomonas sp.; assembly: GCA_012927595.1. Lineage (GTDB taxonomy): Bacteria > Actinomycetota > Actinomycetes > Actinomycetales > Cellulomonadaceae > Cellulomonas_A. The sequence continues at coordinate 4,261 of JABBOW010000193.1, read as the reverse complement.
CCCGGACGACCTCGCGCGACACGTGTTCGTGCGCACTTCCTGACGTCCTCGCAGGTCGCAGCGGTGCGACCGATCTGGTCCCGAATTCGTCGTGACCGGAGCGTGACATTGCCCACCGCCGTCCTGTACGTTCGTCCTGCTTCCTCGGAACCCTCCTCTGTGGAAGCCCTGGTGCGGACGCTGAACCCTGCCGCCGCTCCGGGTCCGTACAACTTCGCCGGCAGGGGCGGGGGAACCAAGACGTGGGTACCGGAACACGGTGCCCTTGGGGTGAAGCCGAGCGGATGGTCCGTCCATCCGAACGGCCGGGTGCTTCTCCAACCCGAACCCGACAGCTCACCTCGTAGGCGCAAGGAGAGGCATCGCGTGACCGTGAGCATCACCCGCGCCAGACACCGTTCAGCGCGACGACCCACTACTCCGCTCCATGATCTGGCCAACGTCGCCACCGGCTCGATGGCTACGGTCGGCCGTCGCACCGTCGTCGTCGCGGCGTCGTCGGGCCTCCTGGTCACGATGTTCGGCGCCCCGGCTAGCGCAGCCACCGGCGGAACCGCCGGTTCGCTCCCGTCGGTTGACACCGCATCGCTGACCGCGTCAGCTCGCGCCGTCCTGGCCACAGCTCCCGTCGTGACGTCCCCGGCGGATGCCGCGTGGTCGTCGGACATCCCGGCAGTCACTGCCGTCGCCCCGGCTCCCGTCGTCACGCGCACCGCTGCAGCGAAGGCCGCGCGGTCAGCGGCCCGTGCCGCCGCTACGGTCGTCCGCGCCGCGGTCGTCAACAACCCGGTCCCGCAGTCGGTCGCCGGCAATGCGGTCCTCGAAGTAGCGGCCCGCTACGTCGGCACCCCGTACGTGTACGGCGGCTCGACACCGGCTGGCTTCGACTGCTCCGGCTTCGTCTCGTACGTCTACGCGCAGCTCGGCGTCTCGCTACCACGCACGGACACCGCCATCAAGGCTGCCGGCACGATCATCTCGCGGGCCGACGCCCAGCCGGGCGACCTCATCTGGAGCCCCGGCCACATCTCGATCTATGCGGGTGGCAACGACCAGGTCGACTCGCCGCGACCCGGCAAGTCGGTCCAGTTCCGGTCCATCTGGCAGAGCGCTCCGGTCTTCGTCCGGATCGGCTGACCTCATCAGGTGAAGGGCCTCGGCGGTGCGCACAGCATCGTCGGGGCCCTTTCCTTGTCTGCGCCGCGTATTCTGGTCGCGCCTGCACCTCCCCCAGCGGACCCGGACAGCCAGCCGGGTCCTCCGACCGGGCCAAGGAGTTCGCCGTGCTGATGCCAGTGCCGCACCGGACGTTGCTGCTCAACGCGAGCCTCGAACCGCTCTGCATCGTGAGCGTGCACCGGGCGGTCACCCTCGTGATGACCGGAAAGGCGACCATCCTCGAGATGGACGGCCGGATGCTGCACTCAGAACGAACCGCGGTGCCGCTCCCACTGGTCCTGTGCCTGACGCGGTACGTGCACGTTCCTGTGCGCCGTGTGGTGCCGCCGACGCGCCGCACCGTGCTCCAGCGGGACGATCACCGCTGTGCGTACTGCGGCGGTGCGGCGGACACGGTCGACCATGTCCACCCTCGATCGCGCGGTGGCCGCCACGAGTGGGCCAACGTCGTGGCCGCGTGCGTCCGGTGCAACCATCGAAAGGCAGATCGGCTGCTCCAGGAGATCGGGTGGAACCTCTCGTTCGCGCCGCGGGCCCCTCGCGGTGCGGCTGCGCTCGTGCGCGGGGGGAGCGTGGACGAGCCCACGTGGTCGGCGTACCTCGTCGCGTGACGGCTTGTTGCGCAACGGGTCGTTTTCGCCAAGCGTGTGCCAAGTCTTGACCGGGTCGACGACCCGCCCGGATGCGCCGATGGCATAGTGTGGGCGCACAGGCGATGAGGACTGCGGGGAGGTTCCACCGATGAGGAACAACGACGTGGTGCTGGTCGGGGTGGACGGTTCTATCCCGAGCCTCCATGCCCTCGACTGGGCAGCGGCTGCCGCGAAGGTGCACCACCGGTCGCTGCGGATCGTCTGCTCGTACTCGTTGCCCTCGTTCACCGCGGCGTCGCTCGACGGTGGCTACGCGGCGCTCGATGACACCGCGATCCAGGCCGGTGCGCGCGCTGTCCTTGAGGAGGCGACGCAACGGATCGCGTCCTGCGGGGTCGAGGTCACCGCGGCGGTCGCCACCGGGGACGCCACGGGAGTGCTCGTCGAGCTGTCGCACGAGGTCGCTGTCGCGGTCGTGGGGACCAGGGGCCGCGGCGGCTTCGCGGACAGGGTGCTGGGGACTGTCTCATCGGCGCTGCCGGCGCACGCCTACTGCCCGACGGTCGTCGTGCCGCTCCGGGGTGCGCCGCGACCGGCTACCGATCTCGCGGAGGACTCGTTGCCGCCGATCTCGCCGGTCCACCGCATCGTCGTCGGCGTCGACGGCTCGCCGCAGGCGGAGATCGCCCTGCGGGCCGCGATCGTCGAGGCGAAGGCCTGGGATGCCGAGCTCATCGCCGTCACCGGGGTCCCGCTCGGGCAGGGCGCCGGGATGCTGAGCTGGCTGCCGGCAGCGATCGACCGTGAGCAGGTGCTCGCGGACGTCACCGAGGGCCTCAACGTCGTGATCGACCGGGCGCTCGTCGACCACCCCGGGTTCTCGGTGCGGCGCCATGTGCTCGACGGCTCGGGCGCCGAGCTGCTCACCGAGTTCTCGACCGCGACGGACCTCATCATCGTCGGGTCGCGCGGCCGAGGGGGATTCGCAGGACTGCTGCTGGGTTCGACGAGCCAGGCCGTCCTCCACCACGCGTCGTGCCCGGTCATGGTCGTGACGAACCGCTGCAAGCCTCGCGACGAGGCCAGGCCGACCGGCTGACACGCGCTCGGCGTCGGCCTGGTTCCCGCGAGGGCGCCCCAGAACCGGTACGCAGGCAGGTCAGTCCGCCGGGGCTGCCGGGACGTCGGGTCGCCGCAGCAGCGCGGACAGGACGACGGTTGAACGCGTCCGCGCGACGAACGGCTCCGCGGCGAGACGCTCGACGACGCGTTCCAGGTGACGCATGTCGCGGGCGCGCACCTGCAGCACGAGGTCGACGTCGCCCGTCACGGTGCTGGCAGCAACGACCTCGGGGTAGGTCTCGACGGCGGTGCGCATGGTCGACGGGCTCGTGGACCCGTGGCAGTACAGCTCGACGAAGGCCTCGGTCTCCCAGCCGAGCGCGGCCGGGTCGAGCCGCACGGTGAAGCCGCGGATGACGCCGCGCGCGCGGAGCCGGTCCACGCGGCGCTTCACCGCGGGCGCCGAGAGCGAGACGGCAGCACCCACGTCCGCGTAGCTCGCGCGCGCGTCGACGGCGAGCTGCCGCAGGATCGCCGTGTCGAGGGGATCGAGCGGATCCGGGTGGGGGAGGGTCGCTGACGGCACGCCTCCATGATGGCGCACGGGCGCCCGCGGTGACATGGGCGATTTGCCCTGCCGTGTCGGCCTGAATACGGAATCGCCGGTATTCCCGACACGCCGCCAATGCCGAGCAAATTATCACGCAAGCGGGCACAAACCGGACATACATCCTTCCGGAGTCGACCGGGACCCTTGCAGATACCGATTTTCTCCGGGATCGTCGCCATAGAATTGAAAGGAATTCACTCATGGCGACGGCAAGAAACAACGCGCGTGTCGACGCGGTTCCGGCCCAGCGAGGCCCGGGCCGCACGGAACTGCGCGGGGCGGCCCCAGCGAGCGCTGCGGTAGCGCACCGCGGTGCGCTGGCCCGCGCGCGGGCGGCGCGCGCGCACCGCCAGCCGTCCCGCCCCAGGGGGCGCCGCCGTCCGTCGAAAGCCTCGCTCCCGATGTCGCGAGCACGCGCGTCGAGGCGCCGGCCCGGACCGAGGCCCCTGCACGGGCCGAAGCGACTCGCCGCAGCACGCGGCTCACCCTCGTGGTCACCTCGGCGTTCCTTGTCGTTGCGCTCGTCGTGGCCGGCGTCATCACTTCCGTCCAGAGCTCGGCCCGCGCCGCCGAGCTGGTTCGGGTCAACGCCCGGGTCGCCCTCGACGTTGCCGCGCGCGCTGACGACCAGTCCCTCGTCCGATCGGCGAACCGCGCGGTCGCGGGTGCCGCTGCGGCCACCCAGCGCGCTGCGCAGGTCGCAGCAGCGGGCGCCGAGGTCGCCTCGGCCCAGGCGACCCTCGCTGCGACGCCGAACGCGGGCGATGCCCCGCGCAGCGCCCTCCAGGCAGCCATGGACGCCCTGCGCGCCGCGATG
>JABBOW010000093.1 GCA_012927595.1 Cellulomonas sp. | reverse complement strand
GACTGTGCGCCCGGGCGAGGACGCGGCGCCTGCGGACCGCGCAGGCCCCGCGGCCAGGGCCCGACGGAGCCGGGTCGCGTCGATCCGCCAGTAGCCCTGCCGGACGCCATCGACCTCGACGACTGGCACGAGCTCGGAGTACTCGTCGAACACCGACCGGCCGCCGGGAAGCGTCGGCGGGTCCGGCGCGTCGATGTCGACCTCGGTCCAAGCCTCGCCCGCCTCGGCGCAGACCACGGCGACGAGCGCACGGGCGTCGGTGCACAGGTGGCAGCCGGCGCGCCCGAAAAGGACGACCCGGGCGGGATGTCCCGGAGCCGGCACGGTCGCGGGCACGGGTTCGATGGTCGACACGGCACCAGCGTAGGCACCGTGGATACAGTGGCCGCGTGACCGAGCCGACCTCGACAGCCCCCGGCCCGTCGGGTCTCGTCGAATCGGCGGCGCCGCCCGCGGGACGCGCGGCAGCATTCTTCGATGTGGACAACACGATCATCCGGGGCGCGAGCGCGTTCCACCTGGCCGTGGGGCTGTACCGCCGAGGGTTCTTCCGCAAGTGGGACATCGTGACGTTCGCGATCCACCAGTCGCGCTACCTCATGTTCGGCGAGAACCGCCGGCAGATCGATGAGGTCCGCGACAAGGGCCTGACGATCATGACGGGGCACTCCGTCGCCGAGGTCGTGGCGATCGCCGAGGACATCTACGACGAGGTCCTGAGCCTGCGGATCTTCCCCGGCACCCAGAAGCTCCTCGACGAGCACCTCGCCGCGGGCCACGAGGTCTGGCTCATCACGGCGACCCCGGTCGAGATCGGCGAGCTCATTGCCCGCCGGCTCGGTGTCACGGGGGCACTGGGCACGATCGCCGAGCACGAGGACGGTTTCTACACCGGCAGGCTCGTGGGCGACATGCTGCACGGCAAGGCGAAGGCCAGGGCGGTCCGCGAGCTGGCCGCGCGCGAGAACCTCGACCTCACCGCGTCCTACGCGTACGGCGACTCGACGAACGACGTGCCGATCCTGTCCGAGGTCGGCTTCCCGTGCGCCATCAACCCCGACCGGCGCCTGCGCCGCCATGCGCAGACCGTCGGGTGGCCGATCCGAGAGTTCCGCGGCCGGCGTCGGGCCGCTCGTCGCAGCGCGAACCTGGCCAGCCTCGCGGGCCTCGCGTGGGTCGCGGGCCTCGTCGTGCGAACGATCCGCCGCAGCGCCCGGTTCTGAACCACTCCCGCATCCCCCGGGACCACGCGCAGCCGCTAGGGTCGCGGGCGTGAGTCAACTGGTGCGGCGCGCGACGGTCGAGGATGCCACCGAGCTCGCCTGCCTCGCGGCTGTCACCTTCCCCCTTGCGTGCCCGCCGGGGTCGACGCCCGCGGACCAGCAGGCGTTCATCGACGCGGTCCTGTCGGTCGGGCGCTTCACCGAGTACCTCTCGGATCCCGCGCGGCTGCTGCTCGTCGCGCACGACGCCGAGGTCCGCGCACCGATCGGCTACACGATGCTCGTCGAGGGCGAGCCGACCGACGCCGAGGTCCGCGCGGCGATCACCCTGCGGCCGACCATCGAGCTGTCGAAGTGCTATGTGCTGCAGGGTCACCACGGGCAGGGCGTCGCCTCGGCGCTCATGGCCGCGACTCTCGACGCCGCCCGCCGCACGGGCGCGCGCGGGATCTGGCTCGGCGTGAACCAGCTCAACGAACGCGCCCGGGGCTTCTACCGACGCTCCGGGTTCGAGCGCGTCGGCACCAAGCACTTCCAGGTCGGCGACCGTCTCGAGGACGACTTCGTCCTTGAGCTCGAGCTCTGAGCGGGACGCCGCGAGCCAAGGCAGGCGCCTGCGCCCGTCAGCCCCACCCACCCATCACCCCGCGTCGGCCCGCTGCTCGTCGGCGGTCGTCAGCACGGGCCACCCGTCGGCGCCCCACGCGACCTTGCGGATCGCCAGCTGGAAGTCCCCGCCGAGGTGCGTCGCGTAGAAGTGGAACGCGAGGTACCCGTTCGAGTACGACTCACCGCCCGGGCCGACCATGTCACCTCCCGTCGCGAGCAGCCGCTCGCCACCACCGGCGGCCATGTCCGCGCCGGACCGGTCCATGTACGGTCCGGTGACCTCCCGCGAGCGGCCGACCACAAGGTTGTACGTGGACGCGCTTGCACGGCAGCAGAGGTCGCGCGAGACGAACAGGTAGAACCAGCCGTCGCGGGGCACGATCGTCGGCGCCTCGATCGCGTTCGGCGGCACGGTGTGGGACGCGAGGTGCACCGGGGGGACCGACGGGTCGGTCGGCATGCCGCTCGGCCACTCGAGCCGGATCATCTGGACACCGCCCCAGAAGGACCCGAAGGCCATCCAGGGCGTGCCGTCGGCGTCCTCGACGATGCCGGGATCGATCGCGTTGTAGTCCGTCGACCCGGGGGTCGAGTGCCACACCTCGCCGCGGTCGACCCACGCGTACGCAGGGTCCGTCGCGTCGAGGGTCGTGTTGGTGAGCAGGCCGATGACCGAGCGGTTGGACCCGAACGTGGACGCGGCGTAGTACAGGTAGTACGTGCCGTCGTGCAGGTGGATGTCTGGCGCCCAGAAGCTCGTGACGCCCGGCACTGCGGTGCGCACCCAGGCCGGCTCTGTCGCGGCGTCCCAGACGGTCCCGGCCGCGGTCCACGCGTGCCCGTCGGGCGACGTGCGGATCTGGATCGCACCCTTGGCGACGCTCGCGTCGCCCGTCGAGAACACGTACCAGGGCTTGCCAGCGGTGCCCGCGACAATCGCTGGGTCGTGGGCCCGCAGGTCGCCGGAGAGCTCGAGCGCGGTCGCGGCAGTGCTCGCCGAGCCATGACCGCCCGACGCGCTCCACCAGACGGCTCCAGCGGCGGCCACCAGCACGGCAACCACGACGGCGAGTGCGATGCTGCGGCCCGAGCCGAGCGGTCGGCGCACGCCGGTCAGCTGCCCAGCCGGACGACGTTCCACGACACCGGCGGCACCTGCGCGGTGAGCCGACCGTCGACGAGCGCGGCGGTCGAGTTGTGCCGCGGGAGCACCGAGGTCGCGTCGTCGACGGTCGCGGCCCACGTGTGGTCCGGGTTCGCGAGCGACGTGGCCGCCACGACCCGGCCGAGCCCCGGCAGCGACCGCACGTCGACGCTGAGCTCGACCGTCTCGGTGAGCGAGCGGTTGACCGCGAACAGCGCGACGGCCCCGGTCTCGGCGTCCCACGTCGCGACCGCGTCGACCACGGGGACCTCGCCGAACTTGGCGGTCTCGTACGTCGGTGCGTCGATCGCGACCTGGAGGACGTCACCGACGGCGTGCTCCGAGGCCTGCGCGAACGGGTGGAACGTCGTCTGCCGCCAGGACCGCCCGCCGGGCTCGGTCATGATCGGCGCGATGACGTTGACGAGCTGCGCGAGGCTCGCCGAGTGCACACGGTCCGTGTGGCGCAGCAGGGAGATGAGGAGGTTGCCGACGACTACCGCGTCGGCGACGTTGTACCGGTCCTCGAGCAGGACGGGGGCGACGGGCCAGTCGTGGCCTGTCGGTGGCTTGGACTCGGCACGCTGCTGGTACCAGACGTTCCACTCGTCGAACGAGATGTGGATGCGCTTGGAGGCTCGCTTGGCCGAGCGCACCGCGTCCGCGGTCGCGGTGACCGACTCGACGAACTGGTCCATGTCGACCGCCGACGCGAGGAACGACCCGAGGTCGCCGTCTTCCTCCCAGTAGTACGCATGAGCAGAGATGTAGTCGACGTGCTCGTACGCCTCGCCGAGCACGATGCGCTCCCACTCGCCGAACGTCGGCATGTGCCGACCCGACGAGCCGCACGCGACCAGCTCGAGCTCGGGGTCGATCATCCGCATCGCGCGGGCGGTCTCCGCCGCGAGGCGCCCGTACTCGTGGGCGGTCTTGTGCCCGATCTGCCACGGCCCGTCCATCTCGTTGCCGAGGCACCACATCCGGACGTCGTGCGGATCGACGGCGCCGTTGGCGCGCCGCAGGTCGGACAGTCGGGTGCCGCCGCGCACGTTGCAGTACTCGAGCAGGTCGAGGGCCTCCTGGACGCCACGCGTCCCGAGGTTGACGGCCATCATCGGTTCGGTACCGGCCTTGGTCGACCAACGCATGAACTCGTCGACGCCGACGAGGTTCGGGTCGGACGAGTGCCACGCGAGGTCGAGCCGCGTCGGTCGGTCTGCGCGCGGCCCGATGCCGTCCTCCCACCGGTACCCGGACACGAAGTTGCCGCCCGGGTAGCGCACTGTCGAGATTCCGAGCTCGCGTGTGAGGTCGATGACGTCGCCGCGGAAGCCGTCCTCGTCGGCGGTCGGGTGCCCGGGGTCATGGATGCCCGTGTAGACGCACCGGCCGAGGTGCTCGACGAACGACCCGAAGGTGCGGCGCCGGACGGGGCCCACGCGGAACGCGGGGTCGAGGGTGAGCGAGACGGGCAGCATGCGTGCTCCTTGTCGACGGTAACGAGTCGCGGGCCGTCGGCCCTTTCCTGAAGGCGAGTTCTACATCGTTGTAGATGCATCATGCCCGCCGACCTCCGCCCGGTCAACACCTCCGCCCGGGGCCCGATCCGGCGCGCCGGGGTGTCCGTTACGCGATCGTTGCTTGACCCGCCGCGCGCGGCGTGCGATGTTGTGCAACGTTGTAGATACGAGGTCAAGGGCGATCCATCGTCGACGCTCCGGCGCCGACGAGGCTGAGGAACCGTCGACGGAACGCGTCGTCGCCGGTCTACCCGGCATCGCGCTCGGCCTCCCGCACCACGTACGGAGGCAGCACCGCGACGGTGCTGCGCCGTCGTCCACGCAGCATCCCGAGACCGCATGACCGACGTGCTCCTCCGCAGGACCGCACGTGTGCATCGCCGCACATCACCGAGAGGAAGATCATCGATGAAGAGATCCCTAGCCGTCGGCACAGCCGCCGTCGGACTGCTGGCCCTGGCGCTCGGCGCATGCTCGAGCGGCGGCGGCGCAACCACTGCCACCGACGGTGCATCAGGTGCCGCAACCGGCGCCGCGGGCGGCTCCGGCTCGTGCACCAACAAGATCGTCAACGCGAACGCCAAGCAGGTGACGGTCTGGGCCTGGTACCCGGCGTTCGAGCAGGTCGTCGACCTGTTCAACAACTCGCACAAGGACCTTCAGATCTGCTGGAGCAACGCGGGCCAGGGTAACGACGAGTACACGAAGTTCAGCACCGCCGTCGAGGCCGGCTCGGGAGCGCCGGACGTCGTCATGCTCGAGACCGAGGTCCTGTCGAGCTTCACGATTCGCAACGCGCTCGTCGACCTGTCGAAGTACGGCGCGGCCGACGTCAAGAAGAACTACTCCGACGGCGTCTGGAAGGACGTCACGAGCGGCGACGCGGTCTACGCGATCCCCGTCGACGGCGGTCCGATGGGCATGCTCTACCGCAAGGACCTGTTCGACAAGGCCGGCATCACGACGCCCCCGACGACGTGGGACGAGTTCGCCGCCGACGCCCAGAAGATGCGCGACTCCGGCTCGAAGGCACTCTTCACTGACTTCCCCACGAACGGCCGCGCTTATCTGCAGGCGCTCTTCGCGCAGAAGGGCTCGGCGCCGTACGCCTACGACGCCGCCAAGGCGACCGATGTCTCGGTCAAGCTCGACGACCAGGGCAGCAAGGACGTGATGAAGTACTGGCAGGGCCTCGTCGACAAGGGCCTCGTCGGCACCGACGACGCGTTCACGACGGACTACAACACGAAGCTGGTCGACGGTAGCTACGCCGTCTACCTCGCAGCCGCGTGGGGCCCGGGCTACCTGTCCGGCCTGTCGGGCACCGACCCGACGGCCGTCTGGCAGGCCGCTCCGATCCCGCAGTGGAGCGCGTCGTCACCTGTCCAGATCAACTGGGGCGGCTCGACCTTCGCGGTCACGTCGCAGGCGAAGGACCCGGCTGCCGCGGCCACGGTCGCGAAGGAGGTCTTCGGCACCGAGGCGTCGTGGAAGGTCGGCATCGAGAAAGGCGCGCTGTTCCCGCTGTGGAAGCCGATCCTCGAGTCGGCCTACTTCACGAACCTCGCCTACCCGTTCTTCGGCGGTCAGAAGATCAACCAGGACGTCTTCCTCAAGGCGTCGCAGGGCTACAAGGGCTTCACGTGGAGCCCGTTCCAGAACTTCGCCTACGACAAGCTGACCGAAGAGGCCAACGCCGCGATCGTGCAGAAGACGAAGTCGACGGATGATGCGATCGACAACCTCCAGAAGACGGTCGTCGACTACGCCAAGGCCCAGGGCTTCACGGTCAAGTAGTCCGTAGGGGACGCCGCCGGGCCAGGTCGCTGCAGACCCGACCCGGCGGCGGTCCCGTCCTCGACACTGGGAGTACCCATGAGCAACCCCACAGCCACCGGGGCGGACGCGGCGCTGCCGACGGACCAGCGGATGCCTCGCACCGCGATCGCGCTCAATCCTCGCGCCGGGCACGACCGGCGTCGCCAGCGGTTCGGCTGGGCCTTCGTCGCGCCGTTCGCGGTCGTCTTCGTGGTGTTCCTGATCGCTCCGCTCGCGTACGCCTTCTGGTTGAGCCTGCAGACGAAGACGCTGGCCGCCGGCACTCACTTCTCGGGCCTGGGCAACTACAAGCATGCCTTCACTGACCCGCTGTTCCTTCAGGGCGTCTGGCTGGTGGTCCGCTTCGCACTCATCCTCATCCCGCTGCAGATGCTCGTCTCGCTCGTCGCGGCCCTCGTGCTCGACAACCTCACGACACGGCTGTCCCGGTTCGCTCGGCTCGCGATCTTCGTGCCGTACGCGGTCCCGGTCGTCATCGGCGCCCTCATGTGGGGCTTCCTCTACAGCCCGCGCTTCGGGCCGCTCAAGTCTCTGTTCGGGATGTTCGGCGCCGACGCGCCCTTCCTGCTCAGCCCGCAGAACGTGTTCGGCGGCCTGATCAACGTCGTGACCTGGCAGTGGGCCGGCTACTACATGATCATCATCTACTCGGCCCTGCGGGGGATCGACCCCTCGATCTACGAGGCAGCGCGCATCGACGGCGCCAAGGGCTGGCAGATCGCCACGCGCATCAAGGTCCCGATGATCTCCTCGGCGCTGATCCTGATCCTCGTGTTCGCGCTTATCGGCACGCTGCAGTTCTTCACGGAGCCCCAGGTTCTGCGGGCTGTCGCGGCCGGGTCGATCAACTCGTCGTACACGCCCAACATGTACGCATTCACGCTCGCGTTCTCGTACTCGCAGTTCAACTACGCGTCGGCGATCTCGTTCGCGCTCGGCGCCGTGGTGTTCATCGGGTCGTACGCGTTCCTGTTCCTGACCCGCAAGAAGAACGGACTCGTCTGATGGCCGCCCTGCTCGTCGACGAGACCACGCACGAGGCGCCCCGCCAGAACGGTCGTCGCGGTTCCACGCGGCGGCGCCAGCCGTGGTCGCACACTCTGCTGATCATCCTGGCCGCGTACTTCCTGGTCCCGCTCTGGTGGCTCATCGTCGCCAGCACGAAGGACATCAACGGGCTGTTCACCGGTGCGCACGGCCCGATGTGGTTCGACGACACGTTCAGCTTCGTCACCAACATCAAGCAGCTCTTCACGCAGAACGGCGGCCTCTACTGGCGCTGGCTCGGCAACTCGTTCCTGTACGCCTTCACGGGCGGCATCGGCGCGACGATCCTCGCGGTGCTCGCGGGCTACGGGTTCGCCAAGTACAAGTTCCGCGGGCGCAACCTGTTCTTCGCGATGCTGCTCGGCTCGGTGATGGTGCCGCTGACCGCCCTGGTGATCCCCACGTTCGTCCTCCTGGCGCACTTCCATCTGACGAACACGATCTGGGCGGTCATCCTGCCGTCGCTGCTGAACCCGTTCGGCGTCTACCTCATGCGCGTGTACTCGCAGGACGCGGTCCCGGACGAGATGCTCGACGCGGCGCGCGTGGACGGTGCGGGCGAGGTCCGCACGTTCTTCTCCGTGGCGCTCCCGCTGCTCAAGCCGGCACTCGTGACGGTGCTGCTCCTGTCGGTCGTCGGCACGTGGAACAACTACTTCCTCCCGCTCGCGGTGCTTTCCGACACCAAGCTGCTCCCGGTCACGGTCGGCCTCGGTGCCTGGCAGGCCCAGTCGACGTCCGGTGCTGCCGGCACCCAGCTGTGGAACCTCGTGGTCACCGGGTCGCTCATCTCGATCATCCCGCTGGTCATCTCGTTCCTCGCGCTGCAGAAGTACTGGCAGAGCGGGCTCTCGCTCGGCAGCATCAAGTAGCCGGCCCGCTCAGAAGGAACGCCGCTGCCCCGTCAGCTGCCCGCCGGAGTGGACCCGGTGCGCCGTCAGCGGGGCTGCGGTGCTGTAGAGCCGCGAACGGCGATCGTGTACTGCGCGACGATCTCGATCGGGGGGCGCCGCGCGCCGCCCGCCGCGATCTGGTCCACGAGGAGCTTGACCGCCATCTGCGCGATCTCCTCGCGACCGGGGACCACCGAGGTGAGCGGCGGCGAGGAGTAGCTCGCCTCGTCGATGTCGTCGAAGCCGATCACCGCGACCTGACCGGGCACGTCGATGCGTCGGTCGTGCAGCACGTGCATCGCGCCGAGCGCCATCGCGTCGTTGAGGCCGAAGACGGCGTCGAGCTCGACTCCTGAGTCGAGCAGCCGGGTCATCGCCTCAGCGCCCGTCGAGCGGTGCCACAGCCCAGCATCGCCGAGGAGCGCCGGGTCGAACTCGATCGCGGCACCCTCGAGCGCCTGGCGGTAGCCGCGCTCGCGCAGAGCGGCCGAGCCCATCGTCTCGCCGGGGTGGGTGCCGATCAGTGCGATGCGCCGCCTGCCGAGGTCGATGAGGTGCTCGGTCGCGGCGCGCGACGCGTCCACGTTGTTCATCGTCACATGGTCGGCCGGACCACCGAAGATGCGCTCGCCGAGCAGCACCATCGGGAAGTCGACGTCGAACGACGACTTGTCCTGCTCGCCGAGGTCCAGCGGTGAGAAGATCAGGCCGTCGGTGAGGTGGCGGCGCTGGCCGGAGAGGACCTCGAGCTCACGCTGCCGGACCGCGCCGGTCTGCTCGATCAGGACCGTCAGGCCGACAGCGTCCGCCGCGCTGATCACTGAGTCCGCGAGCTCAGCGAAGTACGGCAGGCTCAACTCCGGCACGGCCAGCCCGATCATGCCGGTGCGGCCCTGGCGCAGGTTCCGTGCGGTGATGTTGACCCGGTATCCGAGCTCGCCGATCGCAACCTCGACCTTCGCGCGCGTGGCGGGACGGATGAACTGGTAGCCGTTGACGACGTTCGACACCGTCTTGATGGAGACCCCCGCCAGTGCCGCGACATCGTGCATCGTTGCCGTGCCCGCACGCCTCGGAGCGTTCACCCTTCCTGCCTTCTCCGCTGTCGTGAACGCCCGTTGACGCGCCGGTTGGCGCCTGCGAGCACCCACCTTGGCAGAGCCACGCGGCCACGGGGGCCGGTTCGCTTGTCGTCATAGGTGGTTCGGCGGCTGTCCGAAGATTACATCGGTGCAGAGGCGCCCTTGGGTTGGACGCGGCTCAGGCCCGACATCAGCCGGGCCTGAGCATTCCGCCTACCGCAAGAGCGGTCAGCTCACTTCTTGTTGCGACGCTGGTGGCGCGTCTTGCGAAGCAGCTTGCGATGCTTCTTCTTTGCCATCCGCTTGCGACGCTTCTTGATGACGGAGCCCATAGATCCTCACTCACTTCCGGTGGGAGCGCATGCGCTCCGGGTGGTCGTCCGATCGACGCGCGGCGCGGTCGATGTTCACACGGATGCTCACAAGCTCGAGACGCCCACGCACGGGAAAGTCCTCGCCTACCTTACGGGATCACCGGGGAGCTGCGCGACGAGCTCCCGCGGGGCCGACCGGCGGACCCCGAGCCGGACCATGAGCCGGACCAGTCGGCGCGAACAGACGGCCCGAACAGGTCCGTCAGGACGTCATGCGCTCGGTGTCGATGACCGCGGTCGCCAGGTAGTGGTCGAGCGCGTCCTGCGGCACCCGGAACGACCGACCGACGCGCACCCCAGGCATCTCACCCGAATGGAGCAGACGGTAGACCGTCATCTTCGACACGCGCATGACGTCGGCGACCTCGGCGACGGTCAGGAACCGCACGCGCGGTGTTTGCTCGCTCGGCATGGGTCACTCTTCCACTGGTACCGGCCTGCGAGCCGGCATCGGCGGCCAGTGACGCGGGCCGCGCATTCACCCTAGGGCCTGATGTGGCTCGAGTGAAAGAGGTGGCCAGAGTGAAAGTGCACGTCAGCCGCCGACCAGCCGCAAGACCCTGTCGCGTCAGTCGTGCTCGGGGTCGAGACCCAGCAGCGGGAACACCGCAGCGCGCGTCGCTCGGATGGCGCGGTCGACGTCGTCGGACGGGTCGTAGCCCGCCGCCCAGGGGCGGAACACGGCTGGCTCGCCGTCGGTCATGTGCTCGGGTCCGCGCCGTCCGTACCGGCGCACGACTTCCTCCTGCCACTCCTCCGGGACGCGCGTGGCCGGGTCGACCGGGTGGTGCGTCGCGATGCCGATCACGTGCGTCCACGCGCGCGGCACGACGTCGAGGATCGCGTAGCCGCCACCGCCGAGCGCGACCCACCGGCCGCCCGCGACCTCGTGGGCCAGGTCGTGCATGCGCACCGCGCCGAGACGCTCCGCGTCGATGCTCACGCCCAGGTTGGTGATGGGGTCCTCGATGTGCGCGTCGCAGCCGTGCTGGCTCACGATCAGCTCGGGCGCGAACTCCCGAACGACGGCCGGCACGACCGCGTCGATCGCCCGCAGCCAGGCCGCGTCCCGGGTGTGCGCCGGGAGCGCGACGTTCACCGCGGTCCCCGGCGCCCCAGGCCCGCCCGTCTCGCGCGCGTGACCGGTGCCCGGGAACAGCGTGTGACCGCTCTCGTGCACCGACACGGTGAGTACCCGCGGGTCGTCCCAGAAGACCTTCTGGACGCCGTCGCCGTGGTGGGCGTCGAGATCGACGTACGCGACCCGCTGCGCGCCCTCGTCGAGCAGCCGGTGGATCGCCACCGCTGCGTCGTTGTAGACGCAGAAGCCTGACGCCGCACCGGGCATGGCGTGGTGCATGCCGCCCGTGAGGTTCACCGCGTGCTCCGCGTCGCCCCGCCACACCGCGAGCACGGCGTCGACGCTCCCCGTGACGATGCGCGCCGCCGCCTCGTGCATCCCGCGGAACACCGGGTCGTCGTCGGTGCCGAGGCCGCGCGCCGGGTCAGGCGTGCCGCGGTCGGACGCCGCGTGCACCGCTGCCACGTACGCCGACTCATGCACGGTCTGGAGCAGCGCATCCGACGCGGGCCCGGCGCCGACGAGGCGCACGTCGTCGCCGCTCAGCAGGCCCAGCACCCGCGCGAGCTCCATCGTCAGCTCGAGGCGCAGAGGGGCCATCGGGTGGCCGGCGCCGAAGTCGTACCCCAGCAGCTCGGGCGCCCACACGACCTGCACGACCGCCGCCATGCCCCCACGCTAGCCCCCGCCACGCATCCTGCCGAGGCACCCCCGCCCACCCGGGCGACGCTCTCAGGGTCCGGAGCGGGCGGGCCACAGCTGCATCACGCGGGTCAAGTTCGCCCGCCCGCCGCTCGCCCGGCCGTGCCGCGCCCCACCGGTCCCGCCGACCCCCTGACGACCAGTACGGGCGTCGCGATCACAGCCGACGACCCCGCCCCCACGGCGGCGGGGTCGAGCACGCGGCGCAGGCGCTCGAACGCGCGCGCCCCCAGGTCGTCGAAGTCCTGGGACGCCGTCGTGAGCGGCGGGGACCAGAACTCACCGAACGGCTGGTCGTCGAACCCCACGACCGACACGTCCTGCGGGACCGCGACGCCGTTCTCGACGAACGCGCGCATGACGCCGATGGCCAGGTCGTCGTTCCCGCAGAAGACCGCCGTCACGTCGGGACGCTCGAGCAGCTCAAGCCCGAGCCGGTACCCGCTCGCCGGCTCCCACGACGCCCGCAGGATCTCCGGCACGGGTGCCCCTGCCGCCACGAGGGCGTCGCGCCAGCCCTCGGTCCGCCCCGGGGCGCCACCCAGCAGCGGGATGCTCACGTGGTGCACCGTCGCGTGCCCGAGACCGAGCAGGTACTCGGTCACGGCGCGCCCCCCGGCATGCTCGTCGATCAGGACGGACGGGACCTGTCCCTCGCGACGCACCCAGCCCCCCGCCGAGACGACCGGGATCCCGTGCGGGAGTCGCTCGACGACCTCGCGCCCGACGTCGTCGAACTCGAGGACGATCACCCCCGCGATCGGCTGGCCGAGGACGAGGTTCACCGCGTCGTCGACGACCTCCGCGTCGGCCGACTCGACGACCATGATCACCACCGTGTACCCCGCCAGGCGCGCGGCTCCGGCGATGCCGCTGATCGTCCGGGCGTAGCCGTAGAGCGACGTGTTGCCCGCCAGCACGGCGATGAGCGAGCGGCGACCGGACACGAGCGCGCGCGCCGCGGCGTTCGGGCGGTAGCCGAGCTGCTCGATCGCCGCGAGGACCCGGGCCCGCTTGTCCGGGCTGACGGCGACCGCGCCGGTCAGGACGCGCGAGACAGTCGGCAACGACACCCCGGCCACGCGCGCGACGTCAGCCATCACGGGCCGATGCCGCTGCGCGTCGCTCACACGGGGAGCGTAGTGCCGCCCACCTATCGGCCCGGCGATCTATCGTCGTCGCGCCGCGATCGCCCGTTGCAGCACCACGAAGGTCAGCAGCAGCACGCCGATGAAGATCTTCGTCCACCACGAGCTCAGGGTGCCCTGGAACGTGATGATCGTCTGGATGAGGCCCAGGACGAGCACACCGAGAACCGATCCGAGGACGAAGCCGCTCCCGCCGGTCAGCAGCGTGCCGCCGATGACCACGGCCGCGATCGCGTCGAGCTCCATGCCGACGCCCGTCAGCGAGTAGCCCGACCGAGAGAAGATGCTGAACAGGAAGCCACCGATGCCCGCGCAGGTCCCGCTGATGACGTACACGAGGACCTTGGTGCGGGCGACGGGCAAGCGCCGTTCTCCCCCATGAGCGCATGGACCTCACCGGGGCGGAGGGTGAAGTCGACGTTCTGGAGCGCCTTCACGCCGGGGGAGCTCGATCGAGATGGCGCGCATCTCGACAGCGGCGGGTGATTCGAACGCTCCCGTCGCCGCGCCGACGGGGGCGTCCGGAGAACGACGAGGCGGGGGGGGGGGGGGGGCCCCCCCGGGCCGGGCCCGCCC
>JABBOW010000052.1 GCA_012927595.1 Cellulomonas sp. | reverse complement strand
GCGACGGCGGGCGTCGCGACGACCGAGTCGGACGGCATCGCCGCCGGAAGGAGCGGAGCAGGCGTGAGCGTCGCGGTCGAGACGATACCGCCGCGCTCCAACCGGTCGAGCCGCGCACTGAACCCGGCGACGGAGTCGTCGGCGCCGGGCAGCAGCAGGCGGGCCATGAGCAGCTCGAGGTGGAGCCGGGGCGAGGTCGCGCCAGTCATCTCCGAGAGTGCGGCGTTGATCAGGTCGGCAGATCGCGACAGCTCGGAGGCCCCGAGGTGCACCGCCTGCGTGCGCATGTGGGCGAGCTGGTCGGCCGGAACGTCGTGCAGCGCGGCGCTCGCAGCATCACCGGCGGCCGCGATGACGATCAGGTCGCGGAGGCGCTCGAGGAGGTCCTCGACGAACCGCCGCGGCTCGTGACCGGTCGAGATGACGCGCTCGACGACCCGGAACGCGCTCGCACCGTCCGACGCCGCGATCGCGTCGACGAGGTCGTCGAGGAGCGAGGCGTGCGTGAACCCGAGCAGCGCGACGGCACCCTCGTAGTCGAGGCCGGCCGGGCCTGAACCCGCGATGAGCTGGTCGAGGACCGACAACGAGTCACGCACCGAGCCGGCGCCCGCGCGCACGACGAGCTGCAGGACACCCGCGCCGACCGTCACACCCTCGGCCTGGGCCACCTGCTCCAAGAAGCTCAGCATCACGTCCGGCGGGACCAGCCGGAACGGGTAGTGGTGGGTCCGCGAACGGATCGTGCCGATGACCTTGTCCGGCTCCGTCGTCGCGAAGATGAACATGACGTGAGGCGGCGGCTCCTCCACGATCTTGAGCAAGGCGTTGAAACCCTGCGGGCTGACCATGTGGGCCTCGTCGAGGATGAACACCTTGAACCGGTCGCGCGACGGCGCGAACGTCGCCCGCTCACGCAGCTCACGTGCGTCGTCGACGCCGCCATGGCTCGCGGCGTCGATCTCGACGACGTCGAGGCTCCCCGGCCCGCCGCGGGCCAGCTCGCGGCACGACTCGCACTGCCCGCACGGCGTGTCCGTCGGGTTCGCCTCCGTGTTGCGCTCGCAGTTCAGGATGCGGGCGAGGATGCGTGCCGACGACGTCTTGCCGCAGCCGCGGGGTCCGGAGAACAGGTACGCATGGTTGACCTGGCCGTTGCGCAGCGCCTGGCGGAGCGGTGCCGTCACGTGGTCCTGACCGATGACCTCCGCGAAGGTCTCGGGCCGGTAGCGGCGGTACAACGCAGTGGTCACGCTCCGAACTGTAGATGCCCGGGCCCCCACCGTGATCCGTCGGGCACGTCTCCCGGCGAAGCAGCAGGTGGACACGCCATCCCCGGCCCCGCGGACGCCCGGGGCATGCAAGGACCCCCCGCACACCCATCAGAGCTCGCCTGCCCTTGCTGCCTTCCGGCCCTGGGGGAGTTCAGCGAGATGACGCCGTACGAGGGGTCTTGGCAAGCGTAACGCAGGCGCGCGGCCCCCCGCAGCGGCACCGCTGATTGGAAGGTGGGGCTCAGCCCGCTCTCAGGAAGCGTCCAGGCAGCGCGATCATGATGAATCATCAACCAAGGGCGTTCGGACTTCGCCGGTCCCCGCCTTGAACGTCCGAGGAGCCCTCATGAGCGCAGCGACAGCCCGAGGCAGGCCCGTGTCGATCTCGCCGGCCGCGCGCTCGGCCGCCTTCCGGGCGGCACGGGCCGACGTCGACGCCGGAGCGCGGGGGCCGCGGATGCTCACGGCGCCCGCGCGTCGGGGCTGGTGGCCAGATGCGGTCGGGACGTTCACCTGGGTGACCGCGCTCATTGTGGTTGCGCTCTGGGTCTCCGGAGGCGGGATCCAGGCGCTCCTGCCGTTCGGCGCGCCCACGATGAGCTCGCTCGGCCGGCTCAGCGGGCTGCTCGCGAGCGACCTCATGCTCCTGCAGGTGCTGGGCATGGCCCGAATCCCATGGGCCGAGCGCTCGTTCGGCCAGGACCGGCTCGCCAAGTGGCACCGCCTGATGGGCCTCGGCTCGTTCTACCTCTTGCTCACCCACCTCGTGACCATCGTGATCGGCTACGCGGGCTCCGCGGGTCAGACGGTGCTCGGGGAGGCCTGGTCGATGATCCTGACATTCCCCGGGATGCTCATCGCGACCGCCGGCACGCTCATGATCTGGTTCGTCGTCGCCACCTCGATCCGCGTCGCCCGACGCAAGCTCCGCTACGAGTCGTGGCACCTGCTGCACCTTTACGCATACCTCGGCATCGCGCTCGCGCTGCCGCACCAGCTGTGGACCGGCACGGACTTCATCGGGCATCGCTGGGCGACTCTGTACTGGTGGACGCTCTACGCCTTCGCGCTGGTCAGCGTCCTCCTCTTCCGCATCGGGCGCCCCGCGCTGCTGTCGCTGCGACACTCGCTGCGCGTGGCCGCCGTCGTGCACGAGGGCCACGGCATCGTCACGCTGCACCTCACCGGGCAGCACCTGAACCACATGCGGGTCGCCGCCGGGCAGTTCTTCGTGTGGCGCTTCCTCAGCGGCCCCGGCTGGTCGCGCGGCCACCCGTTCTCGCTGTCCGGTGCCCCGACCACCGCGGGCCTGCGCCTCACGATCGGGACGCGGGGGGACGACGGCGAGCGCATCGCGACGCTCAAGCCCGGCACCCGGGTGCTCATCGAGGGCCCGTACGGGCGGATGACGGCGGACGTCCGCATCCGGCCACGCGTCGCGGTCTTCGCCTCCGGGCTCGGGATCGCCCCCCTGATGTCCCTGCTCCACGAGCACATCCCCACCGAGGGGCCGGCGACGCTGGTCTACCGGATCAGCCGTGCGGACGACGAGGTGCTCGCTGCCGACATCGAGTGGCTCGTCCAGAACACCGGGCTGCGCCACATCCCCCTGATCGGTCCGCGGAGCCGGGTCGGGACGCCGTGGCTCCCGCAGGAGCTCGGGCACGTCCGCGGACCCGACGCCATCCGGCTCCTCGTCCCCGACCTGGACGACCACGACGTGTTCGTGTGCGGTCCCGGGCCGTGGTCCGACGCCATCGAAGCTGATCTGCGTGCAGCGGGCGTACCGCCCGAGGCGCTCCATGTCGAGAACTTCTCCTGGTAGGCCATCATGAAACGCATCGTCATCGCAGTCCTCAGCACGATCAGCGGGCTGGTCCTGCTGTTCTCCTACCCGACGAGCACCAACAGGTCCGTCACCGCCGACGCCGCGCCAGTCGCAGGGACCGGCACGACGACCGGTGCGGCGGCGACCGGCACTGCTGCTGCGCCGGCCGCGGCCGCGCCGGCGGCCGCTGCTGCTGCTGCTGCGAAATCCGGGACGTTCACCGGCGCGACCGCCCAGACGCGCTGGGGCCCGGTCCAGGTCCAGATCGTGGTCGCGAACGGCAAGATCACCTCGGCCGACGCGGTCCAGTACCCCAACGGCAACGGGAACGACCAGCGGATCAACTCCTACGCGATCCCGGTGCTCAACGGCGAGGCCGTCACGGCGAGCAGCGCGAAGATCGACATGGTCTCCGGCGCGACCGTCACGAGCGACGGGTACCTGCAGTCGCTGCAGACCGCGATCGACAAGGCGTTCGCCAAGTGATGACCGACGTGCAGCCCGACGCGCGGTCCGGCGTGCAGCCTGATGTCGAACCGGCCTCGACGGTCGGGCAGCGCGGGGACATCCCGCGCCGCGCCTGGGTCGAGCAGCTCATGGGCATGCCCGTCAGCATCCACGTGCGCGGGCCGCGCGCCCACGACGCGAACGTGGCCCGCACGGTCGCGACGGCATTCGCCTCGCTCCACGCGGTCGATGCGATGTTCAGCACCTACCGCGACGACTCCGAGATCTCGCGGCTCCAGCGCCACGAGCTCACCCTCGCCGCGTGCTCAGCCGAGATCCGCGACGTGCACACGCTGTGCCGCTCGGCGCTCGAGCGCACCGCGGGCTACTTCGATGCCTGGGGCTGGCGCGGCGCAGGCGTCTTCGACCCGACCGGTCTGGTCAAGGGCTGGGCGATCGGGCGAGCGGGCCTCCTGCTCGCGGCGCTGGACGACTGCGACTTCGCGATCGACGCCGGCGGCGACGTGCTCGTGCACTGCGCCGACCCGGACGCCGCGCCGTGGCGCATCGGCATCGAGGACCCGCGAGACCGCACCCAGGTCCTCGCGACGGTCGAGCTGCACGACGGCGCCGTCGCGACGTCCGGCACGGCCGCGCGCGGCACGCACATCGTCGACCCGTTCACCAGGACGCCGGTCGAGTCGATCCTCTCCGCGACCATCATCGGGCCGTCGATCGTCTGGGCCGACGTGTGGGCGACGACTGCCGTCGCCCGCGGGGTCGGCGCCGTCGAGTGGACCGAGTCGCTGCACGGCACGTCCGGCATGCTCGTGCTCGCGGACGGGACCGTGCACCGCTGGGCGCTGCCCGACTGAGCCCAGGCGACTCTCAATCGAAGCCCTCGCTCCCGAGCACGTGATGCAGGAACCGCCCCGGGTCGTCGAGGAATCCGCGCCAGCGCCGAACAAGATCGACGATTGTCCCGTCGCAGGTCACGCGAAGACGACGACCGCCGCGAGCACGACGACAATCCGGTGCCCGACGACCGAGAGCCATGTGCGTGCAGAATCGCCGAGTCGGGTGCGCAGCGCCGATCCGATCCGATCCCGGCGAGCGTCAGCCGCCAGGCTGCCGACGCGGACGCCAACACCTCACCGGGGCGTACGACTACCTCGTGCACGACGCCGCGTCGATCGACCGGCTCGTCCGACGACTCAAACCGGAAGCCGGGTGTCGCAGTCGCTCACCCGGCTCGCGATGCGTGAGCCGCACGGCGACTGAGCACGGACCGGTCGCGAGCGCGCGCGAGGCCCGCACCAACTCGGGTATCCTCTGTCGGCCGGGAGGATTCGCCTAGTGGCCTATGGCGCACGCTTGGAAAGCGTGTTGGGTGAAAGCCCTCGGGGGTTCGAATCCCCCATCCTCCGCGCATGAAGGGCCCGTGACCTGCAAGTATGCAGGTGGCGGGCCCTTCGGCGTTGGTGGAGGCGGCGCGCGCCGAGGGCGTGGTAGCAGTTGCGGTAGCAGTTCTCGCGTTAAGCGCGGCGCTGGGGCGTCTCGCAACCGGCTCGGCCGAGCGCGACATCGCGACGCTCCGCTCGTACTTCAACCACGCTACGTACGGGTGTCTCGTCTAGACATCACTCGCCATCCCGAACTTCACGAGCACTCCAACGCAGAACCTCTCGTCTAGCAACACTCTTATCGAGACATCACTCGTGATCCCCACCTTCACGAGCACTCCAACGCAGAACCTCTCGTCTAGTAACACTCTTATCGAGACATCACTCGTGATCCCCACCTTCACGAGCACTCCAACGTCGCGCCCAGATCATCGTCATCCGCAACCCACCTCGAGCCAGCGGCCTCAAGCGTCGCCGCGTGCCACGAGGACACTGAGTACTGCTGGCGCATAGAAGCGGCGACGGTAGTTGTCCGACTCGTCGAGGGGCGAGAGCACCCCGATGCTGATGAGTTGACTCACCAAGCCATTGGCGCGCGCATAAGACACCCCCAGATCTCGCTCCACCGCTCGAACGGTGAAGGTGGGATGGCCGACGGCGTAGTCGACCAGCGCGTGCGCAGTGTCAGCGCGAAGCTTCGACTGCCGAACGACATCCTTGAGGTCCGCCTGAACGGCCGCCAGGGCGAGCATCTGCTTCCGCGTCTGGACCGCCGAAGCCTCCAGACCCTCGGCGAAGAACCGAACGAACGGGTCCCACGCTCCACTGGTGCTCACGCCCAACAGATGGTCGTAGTACGCGCTCCGACGAGCCTCGAACCACGGGGAGACCGTCAGCGTGGGCTCCGAGAGGACGCCGAGCTTGAGCAGATGTATCACGACCAGCAGCCGTCCGATCCGACCATTGCCGTCGCTGAATGGATGCAGCGTCTCGAACTGGTAGTGCGCCATCGCGGCCGCGACCACGGGGTCGACGACTCGGGGTCGGGGAACCTCCATCCAGTCGAGGAGGTCTCGTACTCCAGCGTCGAGGTCAAGCCCCGGGGGTGGCGGGATGAAGCGTGCTGCGACTACCGGCAGATCCGTCGACGCAGCGTCTTGGCGCCGACCGATGACCACTTGCCCATTGCGGACACGCCCCGAGGACTCGTTCTCGCCTCGCGTCCGGTGGACAAGGATCTGCTGCAGTTCGCCGAGTAACCCGACAGTCAACGGGCGACCCTCCTCCACCCACGCAAAGGCCCTGTCTGCCATCGCCACGTAGTTGAGGACCTCGCGGAGATCAGGCGTGTCCGGGCGGTCTTCGTCGGCCGTCAGCACATCAGCCAGAGGGGCGTACGTGCCTTCCAGAGCCGATGTGCTCTGAGCCTCAGCCTGGAGCGTGGGGCGCCGGAGAAGACGCGGATTCGGCAGTTGCCGCGCGGTGCTGTCGAGAGCCGCGAGCGCCGCGCGGGCGTCAGCGACCGCCAGGTAAGTTGCGGCCTCAAGCGTCGGCGACCCAGTCGGCAACGGCAGCGGCACGAAGGCTGCATGCTCCCAGGGACCGCTCCTTGGGTCGGTCCCCTTGATCGGGACGAGACTGCCCAGGCTTGCCGGGCCAAACTGGTTGAGGTCCACATCACAACGCTAACACCGATTGTTGATCAATACCGTATTCATGATCAATAAATTACTCGCGAGCACTCGACCGATCTCCCCACAGCAGCTCGCTCATCCGCCGGTTCGCCTCCTCGACGCGCTCGGGCACGACGTGCTGGTACCGGGCCGTCATCGTCGGCGACGTCCACCCGAGCATGTCCATGACGACACGCTGGTCGACGCCCTGGACGAGCAGGAACGTCGCGGCGGTGTGTCGAGCGTCGTGCAGGCGGGCTGGTCGCACACCGGAGCGTTCGAGGAATGCCGTCCAGTGCAGCGAGTGGTCGTGCGGGGACACGGCGCGGCCGGTGAAGTTCGTGAACACGAGCCCGGAGTCGACCCACATGTTCCCCGCGTGGATGCGGGCCTCGCACTGGCGTTGGCGGTGCTTGCGGAGCGCGAGGAGCAGCGGCGGCGGGACGGGGAGCGTCCGGCGCGAGTGCTTGGTCTTGAGCTCGGTGAGGACGAGGCCTCCCCCGGTCCGCTGCGGGCAGCGCGGGAGCTGTCGCCAGGGCCGCGCGGTGCGCGCCGTACACGTGGGCGCGGGTCGCGTCGTCGGCCAGCGCCCACAGGACCGAGACCGACTTCGGCGCGGTGAAGGTCAGGTCGTAGCCGACAACGGCGCGGCGGGTTGCGGACGGCCGGCCTGCATCGGCGTCCGGTGGCTGGTGGTCGTAGTGCGCGAAGGGCCGCCCGAGCGGCTCACCCGTCAGCGGGTCTTGGCCGTCACCGAAGACCGCTGCCATCGCATCCTCGGTCACGCGATCGCCGGGCGTCAGACGCGAGATCGCGCCGACGCCGAGGCCAGCCAGGCCCGCGCCGAGCCACTGCCCCGGCGGGTTGCCGGACTGCTCGCAGTACCGGGTCAGCGAGTCACCGGGTCCGAGCCCGGCGTCACCGGCGGCGACGTGGCGGAGCAGGTAGGCGTAGCCGTCACCGGCCGTGAGCTTGTGCATCGACATCACCTGACGCTCACCTCCTCCCCCGGCTCGGCGTGGTTGCCCGCGACCCGGACGCTCCGCCCTTGCCTGTAGGGGTGAGTGACAGGGGCCCAACACCGGGTTCGCCTACCAGCAGGTAGGCGGATCTGACTGCAACCTGCAGGATCGACGGTGGCCGAAGGGTGTAGACACTGCGATGACGGGGAGCACCGCGACGGCCTCGTCATCGGCACGGCTAGCGGCGAAGAGGTTGCGCTCTCATTTGACGATGGTTAACCTTCGTTATATGAGAACAGCCGCCCCCGCGTTGGTGCCGATCTTCCGGTCGGACCTCCAGGCCCGGCTGCTCCTGCGCGTCCTCACCGACGCCGAGCCGCACACCGCCGCCGAGCTCGCGCGACTCCTGCAGGCTCCCGAGCCGACCGTGCACCGCGAAGTCCGACGGCTTCTCGATGCGGACCTGATCACCAGCTCCCCCGTCGGCCGCGCGAACGTCTTGAAGCCCGCCGACAACAACCCCGCGACCGCGCCGCTGCGCCAGCTGCTGACCGTCACCTACGGGCCGGCGCCCTACCTAGAGCGCGCACTCTCGGGCGTGACGGGGATCGAGGAGGCAGCGATCTACGGCTCATGGGCGGCACGCTGGCACGGTGAGCTCGGCCCGACACCGGGCGACGTGGACGTCCTCGTGGTCGGGTCGCCGAACCGCGACGACGTCTACGACGCGCTCGAAGGCGTCGACACCGCGCTCGGCCGCGAGGTCAACGTCACGTTCGTGTCACCCGAGCGGTGGGCGTCGGGCGAGGAGACGTTCCTCGCCGCGATCCGTGACCGACCGATGGTTCCGCTCCGCCTCACCGACACTCACACGAAGATGGCCTGATGTCCTGGGAGCAAGGCCGGCCGACTATCGAGGACATGCTCAGGAAGGGGACGCTCGAGAGGGTGCCCCCGAGTATTGGCGCCGCCCAATCGCTGCTCGAGGTGGCCGAACGGCACCTGGCCTCGGCGCTCGTCCTCGCCGACAGCGACGTCGTCCTCGCCTACGACGCGCTCCACGGCGCAAACCGCAAGGCGCTGACGGCAATCCTCGTCGCGCAGGGCCTGCGGCCGACGCGGGCCGGTGGGCACATCGCCGTCTACGAGGCGGTCCACGCCCAGCTCGAGCCGCCTCTCGGCCGCGACCTCGCCGCCTACAACCGGGTACGACGCACGCGCAACGCCGGCGACTATCGCGACGAGCACGAAGCCGTGGACAACGACGTGATCGCCGACCACCCCGGCTGCCAGAAGATCGTCGACATCGCCAAGCGCGTCATCGGGCAGATGCCGCCGTTCTGACTCGGCGGAACTCGGCGTCAGGGTTCTGTCAACCGCGCTCGGGCACGACGTGCAAGAGGAGTCCCGCGTCTACCGCCCCGGATCTGCCTGCGCCATGTCGGGGCGGTAGCTTCAAGGCTGGGATGTCGTCCAGGTCGGAGCAGACGGTGCGCAGTTTCGTGCGCGAGCGGGTTTGTTCCAGCAGCTTCTCGGACTGGTCAAGGACTGTGACGTCGTGACCCGCGTCGGCCAGCGGCGCCGCGTCAGCCCCGTCTCCACCGCCGACGTCGAGGACCCGCAGCTGACCTCCGCCGGACGACGCACATGTACTTGCCAACGTCTCCGCCGCCACACGGTAGCGAATGCGCCCCCAAGGGGAGTCCTGCCAGGCGCGCCAGTCATCGCGATGGCTGCTGAAGTCCGTCATCCCGCGACCCGACGGCCCCTCCCACTCTGACCGGCGGCCCGATTCTCACGGCTGAGCATCCACTCGGTGCTCGTCCCAGTGCTTGCCCAGCCAATCGACCTGCTCGTCCTTGAGCCGCAAGGTCAGGGGTTCGTCGTGGAGTCTTGCGTACTGGGGATACATCGCGAGAGCTGGTGCGACGTCGACACAAAGGCTCGAGGGTTGGACCGCGAGCAACCCGTCATCGAATAGTCGATGGATGTCCCGTCGCAGCATGAGGCCGCCATGCTCGAAGTGCGTGCCCAATTGGGCGTAGCTATACAGGTGCCCTGCCTCCAGGACGCGCGTTGGAGCACCTCCGGTGAAGGCGCACATGCTTCCCTGGGCAGCAAGGAGCCGTTCACGAAACTGCTGCTGTCCTCTGCGCACCCGAACTAGCGCGTGGCTGAACCCCTGGGGAATTTCAACGAGCACGCCGAGGTGTGCCTGCCAGCTCAAGTCGACTCGCGCGGCCACACGGTCGACGGCGCGACCTGCATCCTTGGCGATGAGCGCCTTGCGAAAGGCGGCCCAGTCGAGTTGGCGCATCGCGTTGAAGTCGCCAGCGTTGACCACCAGTGATCGGATTTCGCGTGCATCGAAGCGACCGTCCAGTGACGTCCAGGCCGCGTCATAGCGCGCCTTGTACTGCACCACCTCGACAACGTCAGCGCGCGGAGTAGCGAACTCGTGACGACACTTCATGCACCGGAATCGCGGTTCGACCTTCTTGCGCGGGGAGATGCGGGTTGTGTCGCACTGTGGGCAGCGGCTGAGCATCTTGAGGCCCGGCGCCGTCTCGATCTCCTCGATGACTGAGACTCCGAGCAAGCGCTCCTTGTCCCACAGGGCGATTGGGTCACCGACGGCAAGGTTCTTGTGGTTCGGAACGTTGCTGTCCCAGGAGTAGTACGCGTCGACTTGGTCGTCATAGCCGGAATTGCCGCCGTGGCCGCGGTTGTCGCCCGCGGCCATGAGCAGCCAGGCTCGTTGTGGGACGCCGCTTTCCATGGGCCACAGCTTGGCACGGCCACTCAAGGGTTCACGCATGAACTGGTCGGGAACCGGCTCGGGATTTGGCGCCCCGCAGAATCCTGGGCGCCACTCAACGCGCTCGGGGGCGCGACCCCCCTCGAGATCAGGGGTTCAGCGTCCCGAACCCAACCACGCGTGACCATCCACCCTGTCCGCACGGGTCCCTGACCACATACACGCCCAGACGGGCGTTCGGCGTTGGTGGCGCGTGCGTCCGGAGATCCCCGACGACGCGCATCTTGCGCAGCATTGCCCTC
Organism: Cellulomonas sp.; assembly: GCA_012927595.1. GTDB lineage: Bacteria > Actinomycetota > Actinomycetes > Actinomycetales > Cellulomonadaceae > Cellulomonas_A. The sequence goes on along the minus strand of JABBOW010000052.1, from coordinate 2,618 downwards.
CCCTCCAACGACTGGCCCGAGCGTGCTCCCAACGGCGTCTGCCGTCAGTTGCGCACAGTGCCTGCAACGGGTAGCAGTTCCGGTAGCCCCAGTTCGCCGCCAGACCCAGCCGCTCGCGACCATGCGCGGCTGTCCGCGCGTCCCGCTGACCTGCACAAACGCGTCCACCCATACCCATCCATGACCCCGTCGGGCCATTTGGAAAGCGTGTTTGGTGAAAGCCCTCGGGGGTTCGAATCCCCCATCCTCCGCGCATGAAGGGCCCGTGACCTGCGACTTCGCTGATGGCGGGCCCTTCTTCGTCGCGGACGCTGGGGAAGCCGCTTCTCGCAGGCTGCTGACCTGCGCTTTGGTAGCAGTTCGTGTATCGCCGAGGTCGTGCCCGAGGTTCACGGCCGTCCGTACTGTTGTCGGTCGGCGCGCCGCTGTTGCTCTGCTCCAATTGCCGGGGCGCCAACGCAGCAACCTCATGCGAAGCCCTATGTGGCGGACACGACTCAACGAGATCAGGGGATCAACTCCCTCGAAATCAGGGGTTCGAGGCCTGCGAAAAAGGGAGTTCACGCTACGATCGGAACATGGATCTGCCCCAAGGCCTGGTCGAGCGACGCATCCTCCGCATCGTGCTGGACCGCCTCACAGACGAGCCAGTCATCCTGCTGGAGGGACCGAGAGCCGTCGGGAAGTCCACGGCACTGCGGACACTCGCCGACCACCTCAACGGAGAGCTCCTCGACCTGGACGATCTCGCAACCCGCGACGCCACGCTCGCCGACCCGACCACGATGATCGCCTCCAGCGGGCTGACCTGCATCGACGAGTACCAGCACGCACCGGCCGTCCTCGACGCGATCAAGGCGCAGCTCAACCGGTCGGCGCGGCCGGGGCAGTTCATCCTCACGGGGTCGGCCCGTCATGAGTCCCTGCCGGTAGCCGCGCAGGCGCTGACCGGTCGGCTGCACCGCATGGCGATCTACCCGCTCGCACAGAGCGAGCTCGAGGGGACGGCACCCGATCTGCTCGCTCGACTGTTCGCAGAACCGGAGGTGGCGATCACGAGACGGCCGTCATCGACAACCCGCGAGGACTACATCGCGCGCCTGACTCGAGGCGGGTTCCCTCTCGCCCTGGCGCGGCACACGGAGGCCGCCCGCAACCGCTGGTTCGACGACTACGTCCGCCTGACGCTCGAGCGGGACGTCCGCGAGCTGAGCAAGGTGCGTCAGGCGCGCGCCCTGCCAGCCCTCCTCCAGCGCCTGGCCGGACAGACCGCTCAGGTCCTCAATGCCACGACCGCAGCGAACGACGTCGGGATCGATCCCCACACGGCCCGGGACTACATCCGGCTCCTGGAGAGCGTCTTCCTGATCTACCTCCTCCCTGCCTGGGGTACGACGCTCACCAGCCGTTCAGCCAACGCCCCCAAGCTCCACGTCCTCGACTCCGGAGTCGCCGGACGACTCCTGCGACTCACCCCCGACAAGCTCGCCCGCCGCGACGCGACATCGCTGACCGAGTTCGGTCACCTCCTGGAGACCTTCGTCGTCGGCGAGCTGCTCACGGAGGCGTCCTGGATGGACGGGATCGCCGGCGCCGGCCACTGGCGCACGTATGACGGACACGAGGTCGACCTAGTCGTCGAACGTGACGACGGCGCCGTCGTCGCGTTCGAGATCAAGGCTGCCGGACGCGTGCCCGGAAGTGACTTCCGCGGGCTGCGCAAGCTCCGCGACACACTTGGTGACGCCTTCATTGCCGGCGTCGCGCTGTACACCGGCGAGCGGGCGTACACACACGAGGACCGGCTGCATACCGTTCCGATCGACCGTCTCTGGTCGGAGCCGTAGGGCCAGCCGATTGCGCGCGGTAGCAGTTGCGGTAGCAGTTCGCCGCCAAACCGAACCGCTCGCGACCACCCGCCCCTGTCCGAGCGAGCCGCTGACCAGCACAGACTCGTCCAGCCACACCCATTCGCGACCCCATCGGGCCATTTGGAAAGCGTGTTGGGTGAAAGCCCTCGGGGGTTCGAATCCCCCATCCTCCGCGTGTAGAAGGGCCCGTGACCTGCGGAGACGTGGGTGGCGGGCCCTTCGGAGCTGGTAGGGCGGGCGGGCCAGCGGGAAGTGGTGGCAGTGAGGCGATGACCCGACAGCGCGTCAGCGACTCGATTCCGCCGACCGTCCCGGAGCCTCTGAGCTCACCGTCACTGACGTTCGCGGCGCCTACCGCGTGCTGCTCCACGCTGGTCGCGCATTCGACTGGTTCGCGCCGGAGGAACGAGGTGTGTGGGATCGCGCACCGGCGCTCACCGCAATCGGCCGCAGCGCCAGCCTGCTCGGGCTGGCCGCTGTCGCCCGAGCCCCACGCCGCTGACGCGGACGCGGACGCGGACAGCTGTGACCCGCATGCACGTTCGCCACATCCGTCCGCTCGAACGGAACTCGGTGGTTCACGCGCGGCCGCGGGAGCGACTTCCTCGAGCTCGCACACGAGCCGCCCGCGACCGGCCCCACGCCTCCGCCCCCGCGTGCCACCCGGCCGGTTCGCCGTAGGCTCGATCGTCGTGGCCACGTTCTCTTCTGTGACAAGACAGCACGTCCTCCAGTCGATCGCCGAGT
>JABBOW010000151.1 GCA_012927595.1 Cellulomonas sp. | reverse complement strand
CCGGGCCGGCGGGGCGGAAGGTTCGGCCGCTGCGGAAGGTGCCGGCTCGACCGGCGAGGCCACGACGGGTGCGGGTGCGGTGACAGGGGCTGGCTCGGCCGCGCCGGGCGCTTCGGCGGCGAGCTGCGCGACGACATCCCCCGGGGCAGCGGTGCGCCGTGTCGCGCGGCGTCGGGCGGGCTTGATCGGTGCCGCAGTCTGGGCGCCGGTGCTCTCAGCGCTGTTCTCGACTGCGTTGTCACTGGTGTTCTCGAAGGTCACTCGGGTGCTCCTGGGTGCCCGTCAGCGCCGTCCACACCAATCGGCGCCCGCGGGCGGTCGGTCGCCACTCGCGCTGAGCGCGGCGACGGAAGTCGTCGGTTACGGCTGGCTGCACAGGCGGTCGGCGCCATCGCCTGCCTGCTCCCCCGGGTCCCGGACGGGACCCGGCGCGAAGCCGGCGGCGCCTGGCGAGCGCGATGCGCTGGTGCGGCGAGCACGTTCGTGGCGTCAGAGCGGTGTGGACACCCTAGACGCCGATCTCAGTATCGCACAGGGCCTTGCAGCGGGCGCCGCGACACGGTTGGTCGTCACGACGATCTGTTCGCAACCGGGACTAAGGTCCCACGTCTGGAAGGGCGCGCCTCCTACGGTCGTCCCAGGCCCGCAGCCGGTTCGCGCCGGACCTGCACCGAGCCGCCGCACACCGTCGGAGGACCACATGGAAGCCCTCGATCTCGCCCGCTGGCAGTTCGGTGTCACGACCGTCTACCACTTCATCTTCGTGCCACTGACGATCGGGCTCACGCCGCTCGTCGCGCTCATGCAGACCTTCTGGGTCCGCACGAAGAACGAGCGCTGGCTACGCCTGACCAAGTTCTTCGGCAAGCTCATGCTCATCAACTTCGCGATCGGCATCGCGACCGGCATCGTGCAGGAGTTCCAGTTCGGCATGAACTGGAGCGAGTACTCGCGGTTCGTGGGCGACGTCTTCGGCGCACCGCTCGCGATGGAGGCTCTCGCCGCCTTCTTCGTGGAGTCGACGTTCCTCGGGTTGTGGATCTTCGGATGGGACAAGCTGCCCAAGAGGATCCACCTCGCGTGCATCTGGGCGGTCGCGATCGCGACGAACCTGTCGGCCTTCTTCATCCTCGCCGCGAACTCGTGGATGCAGCACCCGGTCGGTACCGTCTTCAACGCGCAGACCGGTCGAGCCGAGATGGTCGACATCGGCAAGATCCTGAGCAACCCCACTCTCATGGCGGCCTTGCCGCACACGCTGACCGCAGCGTTCGTCACGGCGGGCACGTTCGTCGCCGCCATCGCCGCCTGGTGGATGGTCCGGCTCGTGCGCAGCGGGGACGTGGCCAAGGCCCGCGACGTATATCGCCCGGCCGTCCTGCTCGGCGTCGTCGTGATGCTCGTCGCCGGGGTCGGCGTCTCGCTCACGGGCGACCAGCAGGCCAAGCTGATGTTCGACCAGCAGCCGATGAAGATGGCCGCCGCCGAGGGCCTGTGCGCGAGCGTCGACGGCGCCTCGTTCTCGATCCTCGCGATCGGTGACCTCAACAACGACTGCGCGGGCGTCAAGCACCTCATCTCCGTCCCCGGCCTCACGTCCTTCCTGGCGACCAACAACTTCTCCGCCCCGATCAAGGGCGTCGACGAGCTCCAGGCTCTCGCCACGGCAAAGTACGGCGACGGCGTCGACTACGTCCCCAACCTGCCGATCACCTACTGGTCGTTCCGGCTCATGATCGGGATGGGCGCCGGGGCCGCCGCGCTGGCGATCGCCGCGCTGTGGCTGACGCGCAAGGGCCGGGTGCCCGGCACTGTGTGGTTCTCCCGGCTAGCGCTCGTCTCGCTCCCGATGATCTTCCTCGCCTCGTCGTTCGGCTGGATCTTCACCGAGATGGGCCGGCAGCCCTGGGTCGTCGTGCCGAACCCCAACCCGTCGGGCGTCGACGGCGTGTGGCTCCTCACGGCGCGCGGTGTGTCGACGGTCGTGAGCCCGACGATGGTCATCATCTCGATGGTCGCCTTCACGCTGCTCTACGGGGTCCTCGCCGTCGTGTGGTTCAAGCTCATGCACCGGTACGCGATCGAGGGCGTCGCCGCGACCGAGCACGACCCCAGCCCCGACAACCCCACCAACCACCGCGATCCCGACGACACCGCCGACGCCGACGCGCCGCTGTCGTTCGCCTACTGAGGAGCGGACATGGAGCTCTCGACCATCTGGTTCCTGCTCATCGCGGTCCTGTGGACCGGCTACCTCGTCCTCGAGGGGTTCGACTTCGGCGTCGGCATGCTGCTGCCCGTGCTCGGCAGGCGCGACAAGGACCGTCGCGTCATGATCAACACGATCGGTCCGGTGTGGGACGGCAACGAGGTGTGGCTGCTCACGGCAGGCGGCGCGACCTTCGCGGCGTTCCCCGAGTGGTACGCCACCATGTTCTCGGGCTTCTACCTCGCCCTGCTGCTCATCCTGCTCGCGCTGATCGTGCGCGTCGTCGCCTTCGAGTGGCGCGGCAAGATCAACGACGACGCGTGGCGCAGGCGTTCTGACTGGGCCCTGATCATCGGGTCGTGGGTGCCCGCCGTCCTGTGGGGCGTCGCGTTTGCGAACCTCGTGCGGGGTGTCGAGCTCGACGCGAGCCATCAGTATGTGGGCGGGTTCTTCGCGCTGCTCAACCCGTTCGCGCTGCTCGGCGGCGCCATGACGGCGCTCGTCTTCCTCACGCACGGTGCTATCTTCCTCGCGCTGAAGTCCGGCGGGGACGTACGCGACCGTGCGGGCGCGCTCGCCGGACGGCTCGCGCCGGTGACCCTCGTGGTCGCGGCGGCGTGGGCGGTCTGGGCCCAGATCGCGTACTCGGTGACTTGGACGTGGGCCGCGGTCGTCGTCGCTGCCGCCTCGCTCGTCGCCACGGTGCTGACGACCCGGGCTCGACGCGAGGGCTGGGCCTTCGTCGCGTCGGCCGTCACGATCCTGGCCGCCGTCGTGCTCATCTTCGGTTCGCTGTACCCCGACGTCGTGCCGGCTTTCGACACGGCGAACTCCCTGACCGTCACGAACGCGTCGTCGAGCCACTACACGTTGACTGTCATGACGTGGGTTGCGGCGGTCCTCGTCCCGTTCGTGCTGCTCTACCAGGCATGGACGTACTGGGTCTTCCGCAAGCGCGTGTTCGCGACGCACATCCCGGACCACGTCGGGCTCACGTTCGTGCGTCCGGCCGTCCCGGTGGGCGCTCCGGCGACTCCCGCGGCCGGGTCCGTAGGTTCCGACGAAGGCCCACAGGCGTGAGACGCTCGCGGGTGTGAAGCCGTTCGACCCACGACTCCTGCGCTACGCACGCTCGGCTCGCTCGTACCTCGCGTTGACAGTCGGTCTCGGCGTCTTCGGGGCCGTCCTCGTCGTCGCGCAGGCCCTGCTGCTCGCGCACGCGCTCGCCTCGGTCGTGCACGACGGCGCCGACCTGCCGGACATCACGGGCGTCGTCGTCGCGCTCGCGGGAGTCGTCGTGACGCGGGCATCCGTGACCGGCGTGCAGGAGCGGTACGCGCACCGGGCCGCGACCCGCGCGATCGGCGAGCTCCGCGAGCAGGTCGTGGAGCGGGCCGCTGCGCTCGGCCCCCGATGGCTCGCCGAGGGCGCCGGCCCGGGCGTCGTGACTCTCGCTACGCGCGGGATAGACGCGCTCGAGCCGTACTTCGTGCGGTATCTGCCGCAGCTGGTCCTCGCCGCCACCCTGACCCCGGCGACGCTCCTCGTCGTGCTCGGGCTCGACTGGGTGTCCGCCGCGATCATCGCCGGGACGCTCCCGCTGATCCCCGTGTTCATGGTCCTCGTCGGGCAGCTCACGCAGGGGCGCTCGGAGCGCGGCCTGCGCGTGATGCAGCGACTCGGCTCGCAGGTTCTCGACCTGCTCGCGGGACTCGCGACCTTGCGTGCTCTCGGGCGCGAACGCGGTCCTGCTGCGCGCGTGCGCGAGCTCGGCGACGCACACCGGGGCGCGACGATGGGGACGCTGCGCATCGCCTTCCTCTCCGGGATGGTGCTCGAGCTGCTCACGACCCTCTCGGTCGCGCTCGTCGCTGTCAGCATCGGGCTGCGGCTCGTCGCGGGCGAAATCGACCTGGTCACAGGGCTCGCGGTGCTGGTCCTCGCGCCCGAGGTGTACCTCCCGCTGCGCCAGGTAGGGGCGCACTTCCATGCCTCGACCGACGGTGTCGCCGCGGCGACGCAGGTCTTCGCCGTGCTCGACACGCCCGTCCCGACGACCGGCACCATCCCCGCGCCGGACCTGCGAAGCACGACCGTCCGGCTGCGCGGCGTGGGCGTCCGGGCTCCCGGGCGCGAGGTGCACGCTCCCGCAGGTCTGGACCTCACGGTTGCTCCGGGCCGCGTCGTCGCGCTCACGGGACCCAGCGGCGCCGGCAAGACCACGGCCGTCGCCGTTCTGCTCGGTCTGCTGCATCCCGACGTGGGCTCGGTCACGCTCGTCGACCCCCACGGCGGCGAGACCGACCTCGCCGGGATCGACCTCGAATCGTTCTGGCGGCAGGTCGCGTGGCTGCCGCAGCGCCCGGTCCTCGAGCCGGGCACGCTCGCCGACCTGGTGACCGGCGGGGCCGGAGCGGTGAGTGCGTCCGCGCGGGACGACGCTGCAGCGCTGACCGGGCTCGACCACGTCGTCGCGGGCCTCGCCGACGGATGGTCGACACCTCTGGGCCGCGGCGGCACCGGCCTGAGCGTCGGGCAACGCCAACGGGTCGCGCTCACCCGGGCGGTGCTCTCCTGCGCGCAGCTGGTCGTCCTCGACGAACCGACGGCACACCTCGACGCAGCGGGCGACCGCGTCGTGCTCGACGCGGTGTGCGCGCTGCGCGACGCCGGGCGCACGGTGGTTCTCATCGCACACCGCTCGTCGCTCGTGGCGCTCGCCGACGACGTCGTCGAGGTCCGCCCGGAGCCCGTCGTCGCCGGGGTCTCGTCGTGACCGCGCTCCGCGGCGCCGACGGGCCCTCGTTGCCACGAGGTGCCGGCCCGGCGGGTCCCGGCCCGGCGGGTCCCGGCCCGGCGGCAGGACCGTGGAGAGCACACGACCCGCTCCGCCGCGCACTGGCGCTCCTCGCCATCGACCGTTCGCGCGTCGCGGTGTCTGTCGCGCTGGGGGTGCTCGGGCTGGGCAGCGCCGTCGCGCTGGCGGCCGTGGCCGCATGGCTCATCGCCCGCGCCTCGCAGATGCCACCCGTCCTCGAGCTGTCCATCGCCACCGTCGCGGTGCGGACGTTCGGGATCGGACGCGGCGTGTTCCGCTACCTCGAGCGGCTGGTGTCCCATGACGTCGCGCTCCGCGGCATGGGGGCCCTGCGCAACGCTCTCTACACGCGCCTCGCCGCCGGTCGCCCCGAGGGGACGGCTGCCGTGCGACGCGGTGACCTCCTCGCCCGCGTGGGCGCCGACGTCGACGCAGTCGGCGACGCGGTCGTCCGAGGCCTCCTTCCGGCCGCCGTGGCTCTGGTCCTGGGCCTGGCCACTGTCGTCGCGATGGGCGCGCTCCTGCCCGCGGCAGGAGCCAGCCTCGCCGCGTGCCTCCTGCTCGCCGGGGTCGTCGCCCCGTGGCTCGCGGCACGCGGCGCGCGCACGACCGAGCAGCGGGCCGTCATCGCTCGCGCGTCGATCGCGTCGATCGCCCTCGGGCTGCTCGACGACCCGGGCGCGCTCGCGGTCCAGGGTCGCATCGCACCCGAGCTCGCCGCACTGCGGGGGTCCGACGCAGAGCTCGCCGACGCCACGGACGCAGGCGCCCGTCCGGCCGCACTGGCCGCAGCTCTCGGGTCGCTCGCCGTGGGGGTTGCCGTGCTGTCGGCTCTGCTGCTCGGCACCCGCGCGGTCGCCGGTGGCGGACTGACGCCGGTTGAGCTCGCGGTCATCGTCCTGACGCCGCTGGCCGCCTTCGAGGCGACCTCCGTCCTGCCTGCTGCCGCCATCCAGGTCCACCGGTCGCGGGCCGCCGCGACCCGGATCATGGCGCTGATCGACGAGGCCGAGACGGGGACCGTCCCCGACCGCGGCGCACCGGGCTCTGTCGCCGTCGCGCCGTCACTGGTGGCGCGAGGCCTCTCCTGCGCCTGGCCGGGGCAGCCTCCGGTCGTCAGTGGGCTCGACCTGGACCTCTCCCCCGGTCGCTCGATCGCCGTCGTCGGTCCGAGCGGCACCGGGAAGACCACGCTCTTGCTGACGCTGGCGGGTCTGCTGCCCCCGCACGCGGGCACCGTCGAACTCGGTGGTGCCGCGGTGTCGTCCCTCCCCCGCGAGACCGCCGCCCGGGGCGTGGCCCTGACCGCCGAGGACGCTCACGTCTTCGCCACGAGCATCCTCGAGAACCTGCGGGTCGCGCGCGGCGACGTGACGCCCGACGAGGCACGCGAAGCGCTGCGCCGGGCTGGGTTGGCAGACTGGCTCGACGGCCTGCCCGACGGCGTCGACACCCAGCTCGGCACCGACGCGCAGAACGTCTCCGGTGGCGAGCGGCGACGCCTCCTGCTCGCCCGGGCTCTGGTGGCGCCCGCGCCGCTCTTGCTCGTCGACGAGCCCGGTGAGCACCTGGACCCAGCAACCGCGGACCTCCTCGTCCGGGACCTGCTGACCCAGAGCTCGACCGCCACCGGGACGCCGGGACGCCCTGCATGGTCGGCCACGCACCGCGCTCGCGGTGTCGTCGTCGTCACGCACCGCCTGACGCCCCTCGATGCGGCCGACGAGGTCGTGCTGCTGCGGGACGGGCGGGTCGAGGCGCGCGGGACCCACACGGAGCTGCTGCGCACCCACGGCGGCTACCGTGAGTCGCTGGACCGCGAGCGCGACGACGACTGAGCAGGACAACGACCTGGAGGACGCATGACCACGCGTGACGGCGCCCGCGGGGCGGTATCACCTGTCGACCGCGGCACGACCCCGGCCGACAAGGGTCGCGCCGACCTCCTCGACGCGGTCCTGTCCGTCGCGAGCGGGCTCGACCTGCCCGGCGTCCTCGAGCGGTTCGTCGCGGCGAGCGTCGAGCTGACAGGGGCGAAGTTCGGCGCTCTCAACGTGCTCGATGTGCGCGGCGCGTCGACGACGTTCGTGCAGGTCGGAGTGTCCCCTGCCGTCGCAGCAATGCTGCGGCACGCGCCCCACAGCATCGGCGTGCTCGGCGAGATCCCCGACGAGGGCGTGCTCGCGCTCGACGACCTCACGCACCACCCGGCGTTCCGGGGCTTCCCGGCCAACCACCCTCTGATGGGTGCGTTCCTGGGCGCCGCCGTCCGCGTCCGCGAGAAGGTCTACGGCTACCTCTACCTCGCGGACAAGCAGGGCGGGTTCACCGGTGGCGACGCGGACGTCGTGATCGCGCTCGCAGCGTCGGCCGGGGTCGCGCTCGCGAACGCCCAGATGTACGCGAACGCGGCACGCCGTGAACACTGGCTCCGGGCGGGCCAGGACATCACCACCATGCTGCTCTCCGGCGCCGACGAGGAAGAGGCGCTCGCACACATTGCTGCCACAGCACGCGAGGTCGCCGGGGCGGACACCGCCGCGCTCGCGCTCCCCGGCGTCGGCGGTGAGCTCGTCATCGAGCTCGCCGACGGTCACGCGGCCGAGAGCCTCATCGGCTCGGTCATGCCATCCGACGGTCCGTCGTGGTCGGTCATGGGCGAAGGACGCGGACTGCTCGTGGAGTCCCTGTCGCAGTCCCGCGAGGTGCGGATCCTGCCGATGCGGGCCTTCGGGCCAGCGATGTTCGCCCCGCTGCAGACATCGGGACGCGGCGTCGGCGTGCTCATCCTGATGCGCCGCATCGGCGGTTCGGCGTTCGAGTCGAGCGACCTGGTGACTGCCGAGTCGTTCGCCGCCCAGGCTGCGCTCGCCTTCGTCCTTGCCGAGGCTCGGCATGCGCAGGACGTCGCGGCCCTGCTCGACGAGCGTGAGCGGATCGCCCGCGACCTTCACGACCTCGCGATCCAACAGCTCTTCGCAACCGGCATGCAGCTCGAGACCGTCCGGCGGCGCGCGGCCCGCGGCGTCGACCCCAGCGAGCTCACCAGCATCGTCGAGGACGCCCTGGACAACGTCGACGCGTCGGTCCGCCAGATCCGCCAGATCGTCTACGCGCTGCGCGATCCCGATGCGGCGAATGGCATCGTCGAGCGCCTGCGCCGTGAGGCGTCGCTCGCGCGGACAGGACTGGGCTTTGCCCCATCGTTCGTCGTCACGCTGGATGGTGCGCCCGTGCCCGACGGCGACTACATCGAGGCTGACCAGATCGATGCACGGATCGGTCCCGACCTGACCGACGATGTCGTGGCGGTCGTCCGCGAGGGCCTGGCGAACGCGGCACGGCACGCGCAGTCGTCGTCGGTTGCCGTCAGGGTCATCGTCAAAGGTCAGGGTCCGACGGGGACCGTCATCGTCGAGGTCGAGGACGACGGCGTCGGACTTCCCACGATGCGCGCGCGGCGTTCCGGGACCGGCAACCTGGCGGCTCGGGCCCGGCAGCACGGCGGCACGTTCACCCTCGGCGCGTCGCCGGTCGGTCGCGGCACCCTGCTGACGTTCGAGGCTCCGCTGGGCTGAGCCCGCGACGGGTGGAGACTCCGTGATTCCGGCGCAGCATTCAGCTGCCTGGTAGCCAGCGGCAGGTCAGCGGTACGTCAGCGGTTCGTCTCGGCACGCCAGCCGGAGTGCTTGCGCGCCGAGACCCACGCGGCGACCTGCGTGCGGCGCTGCAGACCCATCTTCGACAGCAGCGAGGTGATGTGGTTCTTCACGGTCTTCTCGGCGACCCCGAGACGCCCCGCGATCTCCCGGTTCGACAGGCCCTCGCCGATGAGGTCGAGCACCTTGAGCTCGCTCGGCGTCAGGTTCTCGGTCGGGTCGTCGTGGCCGGCCCGACGGCGGGTCACCGTGCGCTCGTCGAGCAGCGTGCGCCCGGACGCGACAGCGCGGATGACGTCGGTGATCTCGGCGCCCCGGACGCTCTTGAGCAGGTAGGCTGCGGCGCCCGCCGCGAGCGCCTCAGCGAGGGCGTCGTCGTCGTCGAACGAGGTCAGGACGATCGCGCGCGCGTCGGGGAGCGTCTCCCGCGTGCGCTTGAGCAGGTCGATCCCCGTGCCGTCGGGCAGCTGGAGGTCGACGAGCAGGATCTGCGGGTGGACGAGGGCGGCGCGGCGGACGCCGTCGGCGACGGAACCGGCCTCGGCGACGACCGTCATCCCCTCGGTCCGTTCGACAACCTCGGCGATGCCTCGCCGGACGACCTCGTGGTCGTCGACGATCATGACCGTGATGGGACCGGTGCGGTCGGCCTGCGGGGCGGGCGTCGTAGGTGGCACGGTGGCATCGTATCCAGCGCACACCCGATCCCCGACACCGACGCTCATGTTCGACGCTCCGACCCGACTGCGACTCCCCCGGAGGACCCTCTGTGACGACCGTGCTGCTGCCCCTCGGCATCGAGCTCGCCCCCGCGCTCCCGGAGGGTGTGCGGGCCGTACGGTACGACGTCCGCACGCCAGTCCCCGCCGAGCAGACCGACGCAGACGTGCTGGTCGTGTGGATGAACACGCCCGCCCAGCTCGCCGACAGTGCGCGCCGGCTCGGCCGGCTGCGCTGGGTACAGACGCTCGCGGCGGGGCCCGACGCGGTTCTCGACGCCGGCTTCGGCCCCCATGTCGTAATCACGAACGGCCGCGGTCTGCACGACGGCCCCGTCGCCGAGCACACGCTTGCCCTCGTGCTCGCCGCCGCCCGGCGCGTTCCGGACCTCGTGCACGCGCAGCGCGAGCACCGGTGGGCCCACGAGCTCGGCGGCGCGCAGCAGCTCGACCCGCCGGGCTCGTTCCGCACGCTCGACGGCGCCCATGTCCTGATCTGGGGCTTCGGCTCGATCGCGGCCCGGCTCGCACCGGTCCTGGCCTCTCTCGGCGCCCACGTGACCGGCGTCGCCCGGACTGCCGGTGAGCGCGCCGGGTTCCGGGTCGTGGCCACCGCGGACGTCACCGCGGAGCTCCCGACCACGGACGTCCTCATCGGTCTGCTGCCTGCGACGCCCGAGACCCATCACGCGATCGGCATGGACGCGCTCGGCCTCCTGCCGTCGAGTGCGTGGGTCGTCAACGTCGGGCGGGGATCGACGCTCGACGAGGACGCACTGCTCGGGGCCCTGCGCGCCGAGCGGCTCGCGGGTGCAGCGCTCGACGTGTTCGCGACCGAGCCGCTGCCGTCCGACTCCCCGCTCTGGGACTCCCCACGCATCCTCATCAGCCCCCACACGGCCGGTGGCCGACCCCAGGGTGCGTCAGAGCTGATCGCACACAACGTGGCGGCATTCCAGAGTGGTCACCCGCTGCGCAACGTCGTCGAGCACTGAGGCGAAGCCGCGCTGGCGGCTGCGGTCACCAGCGCCCGTGCCGGGGCCTCGGCTGGCACACCGGGCAGGTGAACGAGGACCTGTTCATGAACTCGTCGCGTCGCACGGGCGCACCGCAGCGCCGACAGGGCTCGCCCGCCCTCCCGTAGACGGCCAGGGATCGGTTGAAGTACCCGGACTGGCCGTTGACGTTGACGTACAGCGCATCGAAGCTCGTGCCGCCCTGCGCAAGCGCCTCGGCCATGACCTCGGCTGCGGCGTCGAGCGTGCGCTCGACCTCGGCCCGGCGCAGTGAGTCCGTCGGGCGCGCATAGTGCAGGCGCGCGCGCCACAGCGCCTCGTCGGCGTAGATGTTGCCGATCCCCGACACGAGGGTCTGGTCGAGCAGGGCTCGCTTGAGGCCCGTCCGGCGGGATCGAACCGCTGCAACGAGCCCTGGGCGGTCGAGTGCGGGGTCGAGCAGGTCGCGGGCGATGTGGGCCGCCGGCCCAGGGCCGGCAGCGAGCGGTGATCCGGCGCCGCCCGGCGCGCCGTCGGGCGTCGGCTCCAGGTCCGTGACCGACAGGTGACCGAAGGTGCGCTGGTCCACGAAGTCCAGCGCGGCCCCTGCTGTGAGCTCCAGACGCACGCGCAGGTGTGGGTGGGACCCGCCGCTCGCCACCTCGTCCGGGGTCGTGCGCACGAGCAGCTGACCGCTCATCCCCAGGTGCGCCATGAGCGCGTCGTCCGGCACCGACCCCGCGACCGGGTCGAGCGGCAGCCACAGGAACTTGCCGCGGCGGACCGCTGCCGCCAAGCGCCGCCCGGTCAGACGGCCGGCGAAGTCGAGCGGGCCACCCTCGTGGCGTCGCACGCTGTAGTCGCGGCGGACATCGACGGCGGTCACGACGCGGCCCAGGACGTAGCGCGCGAGCCCGTCGCGAACGGTCTCGACCTCGGGCAGCTCAGGCACGGCGCGGCACGCTCACGGGATCGCTCGGACTGGTGGGGTCAGGACGGTCTGAGCGCGTCGAGGGCGCGGTAGGCGTCCGCTGCGGCCTGCTGCTCAGCGAGCTTCTTGGCTGCGCCGGTACCGCTGCCGCGCACCTCGTCGCCGACGACCGCGCGGGCCGTGAACCTGCGCGCGTGGTCGGGCCCGACACCGTCGACCTCGTAGCTCGGCGACCCGAGCCCGAGCTCGGCCGAGAGCTCCTGGAGGCTCGTCTTCCAGTCCAGGCCCGCGCCGAGATCCGCCGCGGCCAGGAGGGTCGGACCGACGAGCGCCATCACGAGCTCGCGAGCGGGCTCGAGACCACGGGCCAGATAGACCGCGCCGAAGAGCGCCTCGAGCGTGTCGGACAGGATCGAGTCCTTGTCCGGGCCGCCGGTCGACAGCTCGCCCTTGCCGAGCAGCACGTAGGATCCCAGGTCGAGGTCGCGTGCCACGGCGGCAAGCGCGCGCTGCGAGACCGTTGCGGCGCGCATCTTGGCGAGATCGCCCTCGGGCAGCTCCGGGTGCTCACGGTAGAGAGCCTCGGTCACGGCCAGCCCGAGCACCGTGTCCCCGAGGAACTCGAGCCGCTCGTTCGTCGGGATTCCACCGGCCTCGTGTGCGAAGGAACGGTGCGTGAGCGCCAGCACGAGAAGCTCGGGATCCAGCTGAATCCCGAGCTTCTCGACAAGCTGAGCGGACGCGATGCTCATGCCCCGCTCACCACGGAGGTGATCGGGCACAGAGCGACGATCACGAGCGCTGCTGCGCTGAGCGTCAGCCGACCTCGTGCTCGGTGCGTACAGCCGCGGCGTACGTGCGGTTGTTGTACACGCCACACGTCGGGCACGCCATGTGCGGCTGCTTGTTGGCCTTGCACTGCGGGCAGGTGGTGAGCGCAGTGGCAGTGGTCTTCCACTGCGACCGACGCGCACGGGTGTTGCTGCGCGACATCTTGCGCTTCGGAACAGCCACGGCTAGCTCTCTTTCGTCTCGTCGTACGTGCTCTGCAGGCCACCGAGGGCCGCCCACCGAGGGTCAAGGATCTCATGCGAATGGTCGGGGTCGTCCGCGAGGTGCGCTCCACATTCAGAGCACAGACCCGGGCAGTCCGGCCGGCACAGCGGTTGGAACGGCAGTGCGGTCACTACAGCGTCCCGGAGCGCGGGCTCGACATCGACCAGGTCGCCGTCCAGCTTGCGCACGTCCTCGTCGTCGTCGCCGTCCTCGACCGCGACGGCCGCGCGCTCAGGGTAGACGTACAGCTCCTGGATCGTGACGTCGAGGTCCGCGACCGTCTCGTCCAGGCAGCGGATGCACTCCCCGATTGCTCGGCCACGGACGGATCCGGAGACCAGAACACCCTCCATGACCGCCTCGAGCCGAAGATCCAGCTCCAGGTCGGTCCCGGGAGGGACGCCGATCACCACAGTACCGAGGTCCTCAGGGGCCTTGACCGTTCGCTGCACCGTCCGCATCGATCCCGGACGTCGACCGAGCTCATGGGTATCGAGCACGAGGGGCGAACGGGGATCGAGGTGAGGCGCGCGCTGCACTTTCCAGGTTCCCATCATCAGGTCTCGGTCACGCCACGACCGGCAGGACCAACAGTCAAGCCTACGGCACACGGGGCCACCTGCCCAAACGGCGAGACGCCACCGAACCTGCCTGCGGGCGTTCCGCGCCCTGCGCCCGGACGGAAACGGTCTAGGCGGTCCGGTAAGTCAGCCCTCGCCCGGACCGCTGAGGCGGTCGGCGAGCCTGGCCCGGCCGCCCTGCACCTGGATGAGCAGCTTGCCGAGGTCGATCTCGAAATCGGCGAGTCGGCGGTCGCAGTAGTCGTCGGCGTCGCGGCGAAGACCTTCGGCCGTCACCTCGGCCTCGCGCACGACCTCCGCCGCACGCTCGCGCGCGGCGACGACCACGGCCTCGGTGTCCACGAGCTCCGAGGCGCGCTGGCGGGCGCGCGCGAGCACGGCCTCG
>JABBOW010000136.1 GCA_012927595.1 Cellulomonas sp. | reverse complement strand
CTGCCGAGTGCAGGACGCGGGCCCTGCCGTCTGATGCGACCCGCTGGCAGGAGGCGTGAGCGCGAGGGCCTGCGTTGGGCGCCCCTTATACCCCTGCCGGGAGGATCGGGCCATCCGCTGAACGACGAGGAGTCACCCATGTGCAGGTCTGCCCGCGGAGCGGTGCACCTTCCGCTGACGGAACCGGCGTGCGCAGTGGTCGCTGCCGTCGTCGGTGCACTCGCGCGCGATCCGGCCGACGACTGAAGGGGGTCGGACGTGAGAATCTGGTTCCGCCTCGCCGCGAAGTCCACCCGGCCCGGGTGGTGCAGCGGCGGCGCGGAACGGAAGGCTTCGCCATGCCCCTGCGCGCGCCCTGCACATCGTCCGTCGACCAGGCAAGTGCGTCGTGAGGGCGGCGCGGCTGCATGGGCCGGGCGACGTCCGTGTCGCCGACGAGCCGGCGCCGGTGCCGGGCGCCGACGAGGTGCTGGTGCGCGTGACGGCGGTGGGCCTGTGCGGGTCCGACCTGCACTGGTTCAGTGCGGGCAACATCGGTGATGCCACGCTGTCGTCGCCGCTCGTGCTCGGGCACGAGTTCGCGGGCGTGATCCAGGGCGGTCCCGACGACGGCGTCCGCGTCGCCGTGGACCCTGCCCGGCCGTGCGGCGTGTGCGAGGAGTGCCTCGAGGGCAACCGCAACCTGTGCCCGTCGGTGGTCTTTGCGGGGCATGGCACGAACGACGGCGGGCTGCGCGAGCTGGTCGCGTGGCCGACCTCCCTGCTGCACCGCGTACCGGACTCTTTCAGCGACGCGGACGCGGCCATGCTCGAGCCGCTCGGCGTCGCGATGCATGCCATGGACCTCGCGGGCCTGCGGATCGGGGCCACCATCGCGGTCGTCGGCTGCGGACCGATCGGTCTGTGCGCCGTCCAGCTCGCGCACGCCGCCGGTGCCACGCAGGTGATCGCCGTCGAGCCGCTCGAGCACCGTCGCCAGGCTGCCGCCGCCGTGGGCGCCGACGTGGTTCTGGACTCCGAGGCCGAAGACGTCCTCGACCTCCTGGCCCGCACGACCCACGGGCGCGGCGTCGACGTCGCACTCGAGGTGGCCGGCAACGACGACGCGGTCCGGCTCGCGGTCATGGCTGCCCGGCCCGGTGGGACTGTCGTCCTGGCGGGCATCCCGGCCACGGAGAGCACGTCGTTCCCGGCGGCCTTCGCGCGGCGCAAGGGGCTCACGATCAAGATGTCCCGGCGGATGAAGGAGATGTACCCGCGCGCGACTGCTGTCGTCGATCGCGGCCTGGTGGACGTCCGGTCCCTGGTGTCGCACACGCTGCCGCTCGACCGTAGCCTCGAAGCCTTCCGCGCCGCCGACGAGCGGGTCGGCCTCAAGGTGATCGTGACGCCGTCCGCGTGACAGGCGATGCGGGCCTCGTCGTCGCCGTCGACTGCTCGACGACGGCCTCGAAGGCCGTGGTCCACGACTCTACGGGCCGGGTGGTGGCGCAGGCCGCGCGCCCGCTGCACATGTTCCAGCCCCGGGCGTCGTGGCACGAGCAGGACGCCGAGGAGTGGTGGTCTGCGACGCGGGACGCCGTGGCCGAGGCGATCGCCGCGTTGCCGGACGCGTCGGACGTGCACGCCGTCTGCCTGACGCACCAGCGCGAGTCGTTCGTCTGCCTCGGCGCGGCAGGCCGCCCGCTGCGCCCGGCGATCCTGTGGGCGCGCTCACGAGGAGATCGCTTCGCTGGGCACCCCGCGCGTGCACGAGCTCTCCGGCAAGCCGCCGGACACGACGCCGGCGATCTACAAGCTCGCTTGGCTGGCGCGGCACGAACCCGACGTGCTCCGCGAGGCCGACCGGGTCGGTGACGTGCAGGCGTACCTCAGCTGGCGACTCACCGGGCGCTGGGCCACGAGCCACGGATCGGCGGACACCCTCGGCCTGTTCGATCTCCGGCGCCTCGACTGGTCGCCCGAGCTCCTCGAGCTGGCCGGCGTGCGCCTCGAGCAGCTGCCCGCGCTGGTCGCTGCCGGGCAGCTGCTCGGGATGATCACCGCGGACGTCGCCAGGGTGCTCGGCCTGCCCGGTCCCGTTCCGCTCGTCGCCGGCATCGGCGACGGTCAGGCCGCGGGCATCGCGCTGGGTGCCACGGTCCCGGGGACGGCCTACCTCAACCTCGGTACGTCGATGGTGCTGGGCGTGCACTCGGCGGAGTACCGGTGGGACCCGGCGTTCCGCACCCTTGCCGGTGCAAGGCCGGGCGCCTACACCCTCGAGACGGTGCTCAATGCGGCCGCCTACGTCGCCACCTGGTGTCGCGAGCAGTTCGGCGAACCGGGGGTGGACGACGTCGTCGGCAGCGGGCTCGAGGCCGCCGCAGCGGACCTGCCGTGCGGGGCAGAGGGGTTGCTCACGCTGCCGTACTGGAACGCAGCACAGACGCCCTACTGGGACCCGCTCGCGCGCGGCGCGGTCGTGGGATGGCACGGCCGGCACACCCGGGCGCACCTGTACCGCTCGATCCTCGAGGGAGTGGGCTTCGAGCTGCGTCTGCACCTCGAGCGGCTCGAGGAGGTCACCGGGCAGCCGGTCACGACGATCCGGATGGTCGGGGGCGGTGCGCGCAGCCCGCTGTGGGTGCGCATCGTCAGCGACACCACCGGTCGCCCGGTCCGCGTGTGCTCCGAGGGCGAGATCAGCGCCGCCGGAGCTGCCGTCCTGGCGCGCGGCTACCTGGACGGTCGGGGTCGTGCACTCGACGATCGGCCCACAGCTGAGCCGATCGCCGAGCCCGCCGGACACGACGTGACGCCCGATCCGTCGACGGCTGCGGCGTACGGCGCGCTCTACGCCGTGTACCGCAGGCTCTACCCCCAGCTGCGGACCGTCTTCGCGGATCTCGCCGGGGCGGTCGCCGTCAGCGCCGCGGGTGCTCCCGGTAGTAGTCCCGCCAGATCAGCCGGTGCACCGGGATCCAGCGGGGGATCGAGCGCAACCCGGGGATGAACGGCACGAGGACGAGCCCGAGGGTCAGCAGCATCATCAGGCCCCAGACGAGCGCGTCGGCGTTGTCGGACGTCGAGAACGGCGGGACCTGGTACCAGAACGTGTACAGCCACATCCAGGGCTGACCGGGGTAGTTTCCGGTCTCGTTCGTCATTCCCCACTGGTCGCCGCCGAGGTTGCGGGCACGGGCCTGGTCCTCGAGGTAGGCGCCATCTGCGAGCAGCAGGAGCGACTTCGTCTGGTCGCCCCCGTAGAAGTTGCCGGACGACGTGAGTGCACCCTCGAGCCCGCCGGTCTGCGCGAACGTGAGGAAGCCTGCGGCGATCGCCGGCACGGGCCCGTAGTCGCCGGTCGCCACGCCGGCGGGGTCGCCATCGGGCGCTTTGGCGAGCGCGTCGCTGTAGTCGGTCGCCCACTGGGTCTGCTGGTCCGCGGCAGCGGACTGCCACGCGGCGAGCGCGTCGGTGAGCTTGCTGTTGTCGGTCACGCCTGCGAGCGGGGTCAGCACCAGGTCCTGAGCTGAGTCCAGGGGGATCGTGACGCCGGCCCACTTCTGCAGCTTGAGCGGCCCGAGCGATCCTCCGTTCGCCGCGGTGTTGTACGGCGGTCCGAACCCGGCGCTCTTCGTCGTGCCCGCGAGCTCGCCCGCGGCCGTGGCGACGACGTCGTTCGGCGCCGCGCTCGCCCAGTCGCGCATCGTGACGGCCTTCTCGTCCGGGGACGAGAAGGCCGCGGCGAGGCCGACGGTGAGCAGAGTCACGACGATCAGCGCGACGACGAACTCTTTGACGAGGTCGTAGGGGCGCGTGGCGAAGCCGTGCGAGTCGGGCGTGCCGTCTCGGGCGGCGCGGGTCGCGCGTCGGGGTGCGATCGACGTCATCATGATGCGGTCTCCTCGTGGGCGTCGACCGGCGGAACGATGCCATGGCGGCGCACGAGAACGACGTGCAGGACGACGATCACGCCGAGCACCAGCGGCAGCAGCATGACGTGCCACAGCAGCATCTGGGCCGGATTCAGAACGTTGAAGAACGCGCCGATCCCGACCGAGTTGAGTCCGTCCTTGGCCTGCGTGCTGATCCATTGCGACGCGAAGTTGGCCTGCGACAGATACCCGGTGAAGGCCGTCCCGATCGACCCGAGGAACGCGACCACGCCGGTCATCCACGTCAGCGCCCTGTTGCCACGCCACGCGGCCATCCAGAACATGCCCCAAAGGTGGACGACCATGAACGCGAAGAACAGCTCGACGCTCCACAGGTGGAGCGAGTTCACGAAGCGTCCGAGGCTCGAGACGTGCCACCAGGTGACGCCGCCGAGAGCGAGCAGCGCACCCGTCGCGATGACCACGAAAAGCGCTGCGAGCGTCAGCACGCCGAAGACGTAGATCCACGACGACATGTACGCGGGCTGCCGGTCGGGCAGCGCCTGTCCGGGCGGGACGATGTGCGAGATGCGGTCTCGGAGTCGTGCCGTCCAGCTCGTCGGCGTCGCGACCGGCGGCTGGCCCGTGTCGACGGCGGTCATGAGTCGCGGTCCGACGAGTCGTCGTGGTGCCGGCCGGGGAACGGCAGGACGACGGCGAGGACGAATACCAGGATCATCAGCACGATGATCGCCAGGTTGGTGACGGAAATCTGGATGACACCGGAGCTGATGTACCGCCCGGCTCCGTCCGCGATCAGAACCATGGGACGCAAGGGACACCTCTCGGAGAGACGATCCGCCTGCTGCGGGTGCCGCATCGGAACCGAATGATGAGACCCTAGCGCCCTTCTCGGGAATGCGCGCGAAACGCTCCCATCCATTCGCAGCAGAATGCTGTGAACTATGCATGAGCGGGCTGTGAACATGGCAAACGGCAGCGTCGCACCATGAGATCCCCCGGGTACGACGCGTTCGGTCCTTGGATCCTGCCCTGACGTCGCGTGACGTCACGGGCAGGAGGCTCCGCCGTTGTACCGGGGCCACGGGTTCGACCTCGCGAGTGCGCGCCTCATCCGGAAGCTTCCGCGCAACGTCGCGCGCCGGGATGCGACGCCGTCGATGGATCTCTACGACCACCTCGTGATCGTCGACGACGCAGCGCTGACGATCCTCAGGCAGCGACCTGGCGGGTATGACGAGCACACGATCTCGCGCGGGGCGGTCTGCGCGATCGACTACCGCACCGACCTGCTGGACGGGTGTATCACGGTGCGCAGCGCGGGCGGCGGCGCGCAGGGTCGTGCGGCGGCCCTGACGCTCTCCGACGCCGAGACGTCGTCGAGGGAATCGTGCCCCTGCTCAGCTCGAGCTGCTTCGTGCGGCTCGTGCGGCTCGTGCGGCTCGTGCGGCCCGTCGTGCTCCACGCCGCGGTCGTGTGCGGTGACGGTCGCGACCTCCAGGTCCTGCATCGTCGGGACTGGGTGACGTGCGGTCGCCACCCCGAGCACTCACCCGCCTGCACGGTGCTAGGCCTCACGCGTGGGGGCCGTGCCGAGGTGGTGGACGACCCGCGCAACGCGGGCGTCCGGGTGCTCAGGCTGCACTGCGGTGCCACCGACCTCCGGCTCGTCGCGCCCACGGAGTCGTCGACCGAGCGGGCGCTGATCACCCAGCTCGGGCACCGGGCCACGGACTGACGGTCCGCCTGCCAGTCCGCCACGACGGACCGACCGAAGGAACATCGGCGGCGCCGCGAGAGTTGGGCACCGCATGACAACCCTTGGACTGATCGGCAGCGGACTGATCGGCAGCGCCCTGGCGCGGCTCGCCGTTGCTCACGGATACGACGTCGTCCTGTCCAACTCACGCGGGCCCGAGACCCTCACCGAGCTCGTCGACGAGCTCGGTGACCGGGCGCGAGCAGGTACGGCGCACGAGGCGGCCGAAGGTGGCGACGTCGTCGTGGTGACCGTCCCGCTCAGGGCGTACCTGCAGGTCCCCGTCGAGCCGCTCGCGGGCAAGATCGTGATCGACACGAACAACTACTACTGGCAGCGCGACGGGCACCTGCCCGAGCTCGATGCGCAGACCACGACCTCGGCCGAGCTGCTCCAGACGCACCTGCCGACATCCCGCGTGGTCAAGGCGTTCAACAGCATCCGCTTCGACGACCTTGCTGTGGACGGCACGCCCGCGGGGACCCCCGGGCGCCGCGCGCTGCCGGTCGCGGGCGACGACCTCGAGGCCAAGGATCGGGTTGTGGCACTGCTCGACCAGTTCGGGTATGACGTCGTGGACGCCGGACCGCTCGCGGAGGGCTGGCGCTTCCAGCCCGACACCCCCGCGTACGGCCAGAGGTTCGACGCAGACAGCCTTCGTGAGGCGCTCGCTGCCGCGACGCGCGACTGATACCTGCGCATCTGCCCCGGCGGGGGAGCTGTCACGCTCCTGGAGGTTGCGTCTGCACCGCTGCGGGCCGGAGGTCGCGCGCGCCACCGGGTGGTGTGGGCGGAACGGGAGGTCCAGGTCGACGTGCAGGGCGACGCGGTCCAGGGGCCGCGGCGCTGGTCGCCGGGCAGCCGGAGATCACAAAGAGGTCACAGCTGCACCACGAGTCTTGACGGCGAGTATGTAAGGAAGGTCTACTAACAAATGTGATGAACGGGATCGGTCGCAGACTCCGTCCGGTGGCCAAGGTGCTTCCGGAGGACGGCCGCGCGCACAACCGGTCCCTCACCCTCCAGCAGCTCTTCCACGCGGGACCGGTGTCGCGGGCCGACCTGGCCCGCACGACCGGGCTCACGCGGGTGACCATCTCCGACCTCGTCGCGTCGCTCATGTCCGAAGGGCTGGTCGCCGAGATGGGCGTGCGGTCGGAGGGCCGCGTCGGCAAGCCGGCGACCCTCGTCGGCATCCGTCCTGATGCGTTCGAGATCGTCGCGGTCGACCTGACTGACGACGCGTCGATGCACGGAGCCGTCCTTGACGTCTCCGGGGCCGTCGTGCACCGGCGGTCGACCGCGCTCGGCGGCCGGACCGGCGACGATGCCGTCGACGTGCTGCTCGATCTGTGCCGCGAGCTCGTCGCGCTCGCCACCTGTCCGGTCCTGGGCGTCGGAGTCGGGTCGCCGGGCGTCATCGACGCCGACGGCACCGTCGTGGAGGCGCCCAACCGCGGCTGGTACGACGTCCCGCTGGCGAAGCAGCTCTCCGCGGCGCTCGACCTCCCGGTGCACGTCGCCAACGACGCCAACGTCGCGGTGCTCGGCGAGTACACCTACGGGGGAGCATCGGGTAGCGGGCTTCTCGTGCTCACGGTCGGGCAGGGCGTCGGCGCGGGCATCGTGCTCGACGGCGCCCTCGTCCAGGGTCACGGGCACGCGGCCGGTGAGATCGGGCACGTCACGGCTGTCGACGAGCGCGACGACGCCGAGGGCACGCCGTTCGGGAGCGCCGAGCTGTGCGCGTGCGGCCGGCGCGGCTGTCTCGAGACCCTGCTGTCCGTCCCAGCGCTGCGACGACGTGTCGCCGGCCTGGACCGTTCCGCCGCCGATGCCGCGCTCGCGGCCGTGGGCCGCCGCCTCGGGATCGTCCTCGCGCCGGTTGCGAGCGCGCTCAACCTCTTCGAGGTGGTCCTGGTGGGCCCCCCCGATCTCCTCGACGGACCGCTGCGCGACGCTGCACTGCGGACCATCCAGGAGCGAACGATGCCGGTCATCGGCAGCGAGCTGCGGCTGCGCATGACCGCTCTCGGCGAGGACGGCGCCCTCTCAGGGGCTGCCGTGCTCGTCCTCTCCGGCCAGCTGGGGGTCTCGTGACCACCGGACGGCCGATCCGCACGGTCGACGACTTACCCCTTGTGACGGCGCCTCCAGTGCACCGCACACCCCACGGGAAGGACCGCAACGTGAGAACTGCACGCTTTGGAACTGTCGCTGTCGCAGGCATGCTCGCGCTCGCCGCGTGCAGCAGCACGGGAGCGACCGGCACGACCGCCACGACCACGGGACCCGGGAGCGTGGCGACACCCGACGCGGCCCAGATCCGGCTGTGGCTCAACGGCACCGACACGCCAAAGGAGCTCCGCGACTATCTGACGACCACCTTCGCGGCCCAGAACCCCGGCTCGAAGCTCGTGATCGAGCAGCAGGACTGGAACGGGCTGGTGCCGCGCATGCAGACTGCGCTGGCCTCCGAGTCCCAGACCCCTGACCTCGTCGAGATCGGCAACACGCAGGCCCCGACGTTCACTTACGCGGGCGCGTTCAGCGACATCACCGGCATGTACGACGAGCTCGGCGGGAAGAAGCTCCTCCCGGGCTTTGTCGCGGCCGGCTCGGCGGACGGCAAGCTCTACGCCGTCCCGTACTACTCCGGCGCCCGGGCAGTCTTTTACCGCAAGGACCTGTTCGCCGCCGCGAAGGTGACCGTCCCGACGACCATGGACGAGTTCACGGCTGCGGCCATCGCGTTGCAGAAGGCCAACCCGGCCGGCACCCCGAACTTCTCGGGGTTCTGGCTCCCCGGTCAGGACTGGTACAACGGCACCGCGTGGCTCTACACCTACGGCGGCGACCTTGCCGTCAAGGACGGCTCGTCCTGGAAGGGCGCGCTGTCCAGCCCGAAGTCCCAGCAGGCGCTCGCCCAGGTGCAGAAGCTCTTCACCGAGGGCACCAAGGCGCCGCGCGACGCCGACTCGAAAGAGCCGTGGGTCCCGTTCAACAACGGGTCCGTGGCGATGTTCTCGGCCCCGACGTGGGCCCGGTGGAGCATCGACCTGCCCGAGTGCAACAAGGGCGTCGCCAAGGATGACAAGTCCGACGCTGCCAAGGCGCTGCTCGCCGACCAGCAGAAGTGCAACGAGGACAAGACTGGCGTCTTCCCGCTGCCGGGCCTGAGCAAGGGCACGTCGGCGACCGTCTTCGCCGGTGGCTCGAACATCGCCATCCCGGCGAAGTCCTCTCACCAGGAGCTCGCGAAGAACCTGCTGCGGATCATCTTCAGCAAGGACTACCAGACGATGCTCGCCAAGAACGGCCTGATCCCGGCGAACAGCGACGACGCGGCAGCCATGGGCACCGACGTGTACGCGACCACCGCGATCTCGGCGGCTCTCGGGGCGAAGCTCACACCCGCAGCCGAGAAGTGGGCGGACGTCGAAGGGGCCCGGATCCTGGAGGACTTCTTCCAGAAGGTCGCCGGCGGGGCGGATCTCGCCTCGACGTCCGCCGACGCCGACAAGCTGATCGCCAGCACGCTCAACTGACCGCTCGGCCCGACCGACCGTACGGAAGGGTGGGGTGCGTCGCCTGCGCGATGCACCCCACCCACCGGACAGCCCGCGACAGCACCCAGGAGCAGCCATGACCCGGCCACGCGCCGCCGCGGTGCCCGCACCACCCGTCCCGCTATCTGGGACCAGCGCCGACCAGGTTCCGCGTCGGCGCCGCCGCCCCGTCGGCGTGTACCTCCTGCTCATCCCCGCCACCGTCGCGATGGTGGTCGGCCTCGGCTACCCGCTCGCCCGCCAGCTGGTCATCTCGTTCCAGAAGTACGGTCTGGCGCAGCAGTTCGGCCGGCCCGCGCAGTGGGTCGGGCTGAACAACTACACCAAGCTCCTGACCGACCCCTACGTGTGGGGCGTGATCGCGCGGTCGATCGCGTTCTGCCTGGTCAACGCCGTCGTCACGATGGCGATCGGCATGGCGCTCGCGGTGCTGATGGCCAAGGTGGGCAGGGCAGCCCGCATCACGCTCCAGGTCGGGATGCTCCTGGCGTGGGGGACGCCGGTGCTGGCCACCATGACGGTCTGGCAGTGGCTGTTCGACTCGCAGTACGGGGTCGTCAACTGGGTGCTCGCCGAGCCGCTCGGCATGGACGGGATGCGCTACCACTCGTGGCTCATCCAGCCGATGTCGTTCTACTTCGTCGCGACAGTCATCGTCGTCTGGATGAGCGTGCCGTTCGTCGTCTTCACCGTGTTCGCGGGGCTGCTCCAGGTCCCCGAGGAGACCATGGAGGCCGCCGAGCTGGACGGCGCGGGCGGTTGGCAGCGCTTCTGGCTCATCACGGTGCCGATGGTCAAGCCTGTGCTGTTCGTGGTCGGGCTGCTGCAGGTCATCTGGGACCTGCGCGTGTTCACCCAGATCTATGTGCTGCAACGCGCCGGGGCGCCCACGCGCGAGACCCACCTGCTGGGCACCTACATCTACTCGCTCGCCAAGGAGTTCTCGATGGCCGGAGCGATGGCGACGATCATGCTCGTCCTGACCCTCGCGCTGACGGGGTTCTACATCCGCCGGATGCTGCGCGAGGAGGAGCTGTGAACCGCGTCGGGCGCTGGCTGCTCGGCGCCCTCGCGGTGGTCATCGCGCTCGCGTGGTCGTTCCCGATCTACTGGATGGTCT
The DNA here is from genome assembly GCA_012927595.1 of Cellulomonas sp. Taxonomy (GTDB): domain Bacteria; phylum Actinomycetota; class Actinomycetes; order Actinomycetales; family Cellulomonadaceae; genus Cellulomonas_A. Next base: position 3,207 of record JABBOW010000136.1, on the reverse strand, counting down.
CGAGCGCGTTCTTGCCGACCAACCAGATGCGGACGCCGACCCCGACGTTCTTCCCCACGCATGGCACGCTCTCGAACTTCCGGCGCGTGCTCGCCGACCCCACGTTCGTCGCGTCGTTCCGGGTGTCGCTCGCGGTGACGGGCCTGTCCGTCGTCGCCTCGATCCTCTTCGCCTTCGTCGCGGCCCTCGCGGTGAGCCGATTCCGCTTCCGTGGGCGCAAGGGCTTCATCGTCGCGATCCTCGTGGTCCAGATGATCCCGGCGGAGGGGTTGTTCATCTCCCAGTACCAGATGCTCGACAGCTGGCGGCTGGTCAACTCCGTGCTCGGGCTCACGATCGTCTACGTCGCGGCCATCCTGCCCTTCACCATCTGGATGCTGCGCGGCTTCGTCTCCGGCGTCCCGATCGAGCTCGAGGAGGCCGGGATGGTCGACGGTCTGTCACGCACCGGGGCCTTCTTCCGCATCACGTTCCCTCTGCTCGCACCAGGGCTCGTTGCTGCTGGGGTCTACGGGTTCCTGCAGGCGTGGAACGAGTACACGCTCGCCCTCGTCGTCATGACCGACCCTGCGCGGCGCACGCTGCCGCTCTGGCTGCAAGGCCTCGTCGAGGCAGACCGTGCGACCGACTGGGGAGTCGTCATGGCGGGTGCGACACTCATCGCCGTGCCCGTGATCCTCTTCTTCCTCGTCGTGCAGAACCGCATGACCTCGGGTCTCGTGGCCGGGGCGGTGAAGGGATGAGCAGCGGCTGGTCCGTCGGGCTCGACATCGGGGGCACCAAGGTGGACGGGGTCTTGCTCGACTCCGCCTCCGCGGTGCGCGGCACGCTGCGTGCGGCGACGGTGCGTGGCACCGACGGTGTGGTGACTTGCGCCTCGCGGGTCGTCCGGGAGCTGTGCGCCGCCGCGGGGATCGACACGGCCGACGTCGTGGGCGTGGGCGTCGGGGTGCCCGGACTCGTCGACCCGCGCACAGGCAGCGTGTCGCACGCCGTGAACCTCGGCATGGACCTGAGCGACGTACCCCTGGGGGCGCTGCTCACATCAGCGCTGGACGGGGTGCCGGTTCGGGTCGAGAACGACGTCAACGCCGCGGCCCTCGGGGCGGCGCACCTGCTCGGGCTCGGCGCCGACCTGGCCTACCTCGCCCTCGGCACGGGCGTCGCGGCCGGGGTCGTGCTCGACGGGCGCCTCCGCCGCGGCTTCCGGGGCGGCGCGGGCGAGATCGGCCACGTGACCTATGAGCCGTCCGGCCCGCAGTGCGCGTGCGGCCAGCGCGGCTGCCTCGAGCTCTACGCCTCGGGTTCCACGCTCGACGCGGCCGGGCCGGTCGGTCCGGGGCTGCGGGCTTCGCACGAGGTCTTCGAGGCCGCGGCAGCGGGCGACCCGCGGGCCGCAGGCGTCCGGGACGCCTTCGTCGAGGCGGTCGCGGCCGCCGTGCGGCTCATCGTGCTCACGTACGACGTCGAGCGGGTCGTGCTCGGCGGCGGCTTCGCGGAGGTCGGGGAGCCGCTGCTCGGCGGCGTCCACGCTGTGCTGCGCCGGCAGGCAGACGGCTCGGGGTTGCTGCGCAGCCTGGCGAGCGCGGACCGCGTGGTGCTCGCGCCGCCCGGCGCCCCCGTCGCACCGGTCGGGGCCGCACTCGCGGTGCGGGGCCGGGTCTAGGTCCCTGGTCGCCGCCGCAACGCTCTCTGAACAGATCGCGCCGCTCGGTCCAGGTCGGTCCCGAAGTGCAGGTCGCTCAGAACGTACGTCCACGTCGACGATGGCCGGTGCAGCCCGAAATCGTGCAGGTCTCGCGCGTCCGGATGCTCTCCGAGCAGTCGGGAGGCCTCGTGCTCGGCGTTGGCGATCAGCGTCCCGAAGTACTGCTCCGCGTCGGCGTTGAACGACAGCCACGGGTTCATCCGTGCCATGACGCGTAGGTGGATCGTCTCGCGCAGGTCGGCCAGCAGTGCGAGGTGCTCTGACCACCGTCTGTCGAGAACGGCCAGCCTGACGCGCCGAGCCAGCTCGTCGCCGGCGATAGTCAGGATGAGCTCGCGAGCGACCTGCACCTCGGCGCGTTGAGCGGCGACGACAGCGTGGTAGCGCCACGTAGCACGCAGGGCTTCCAGGTCGCCGCCCTCGGCGACACGTTGCGCGTGCTGGACGGTCCGCATCGCTGCAGATCCGGCGACCCGCCCGTCAGGTTCGCAGCCTTCATCGAACAGGGATTGCGCGTCGGGGGCTGCGGCGACGACCAGGTGGTCGTCGAGGGCGGCATAGACGGCCGTGCGACCGGGATCGCCTTGTCGGCCGCTGCGGCCTCGTAGCTGTGAGTCCAGCCGATTCGACGGGAACTGGCCGCTGGCGAGCACGAGCAGGCCACCGGAATCGCGCACCGGAGCCTGGTCGGCACCGTCCTTCCCGCCGAGCACGATGTCGGTTCCTCGACCAGCCATCTGGGTGGACACCGTCACGGCCCCGAGGCGCCCTGCCGCGGCGACGAGCTGCGCTTCGGCGGCGTCGTTCTTGGCGTTGAGCACGACGTGCGGCACGGTGGCGGCATCCAGAAGCTGGGAGTACCGCTCAGACTCGGCGACCGACTGCGTTCCGAGAAGTACCGGCTGGCCGCGACGATGTGCCTCGAGGGTGCGTTCGACCACGGCCGCAGCCCGCCGCTCCGCGCTCACGTACACGACTGTCGGCTCGTCCACGCGGACCGTAGGGCGGTTCGCAGGTACCCGCACGACGGGCAGCCGGTAGAGGTAGTCGAGCTCCTCGCGGGCGCCGTACGCGGTGCCGCTCATCCCGGCGAGTGACCGGTACTCGCGCACCAGTGCCGGGATGGTCGACTGATCGAGGATCACGCCCGTCTCGCTGCGGGTCAGGCCCTCGCGTACCTCGACCGCCTCCTGCAACCCGTCAGGCCACCGGCGTAGGTGGGCCACACGCCCGCGGGTCGTGTCGATGAGCCGGACCTTGCCGTCGTCGACCAGGTAGTCGACGTCTCTCGCTACCAGGGCGCGCGCGTGCAGCGCCAGATTGACCGCCGTGGCGAGCACTGCACCATCAGCCAGCCCGGCGTGCATCGCCCCCTCAACGGCGTCGATGCCTCGATCGGTCAGCCACACGGCCGTCCGTGCGTCGTCGACCTCGAAGTCGAACCCGGCCTCGAGCGTCGCGACGGCCGCGGCCCCCCCGGGGCCGAGATCGTCCGCGCC
>JABBOW010000172.1 GCA_012927595.1 Cellulomonas sp. | reverse complement strand
ATCACGTGGGGGCGGGCAGCGATGTGGCCGGCACGACCATCGGCGTCCTTTTCGCGGACGGCAGCGAGTCCGCAGCGACCGTCGTCGGAGCGACGGCCGACTACGACCTGGCTGTCGTCAAGGTCGACCGGACCGGGCTCGTGCCGCTCGTCCTCGGCAACTCGGACGACGTCGTCGTCGGAGACCCCGTCGTGGCTGTCGGCGCGCCGCTAGGCCTCGAGGGCACCGTGACGACCGGCGTCATCAGCGCGCTCAACCGGCCGGTGTCGGCCGGCAACTCGTCCGACACCGCCTTCATCAACGCGATCCAGACCGACGCGGCCATCAACCCGGGCAACTCGGGCGGCCCGCTTGTCAACGCAGCCGGCGAGGTCGTGGGGATCAACTCGGCGATCGCTCAGCCGCCCGGGTCGCTGTCGACCGCCGGCGGGAGCATCGGGCTCGGCTTCGCGATCACCTCGAACCAGGCCCGGCGCACGTCCTCACAGCTCATCGAGAAGGGGCACGCCACCTACCCGATCATCGGGGTGCTCCTCGACCAGCGATACGTCGGCGAGGGTGTGCAGGTGTCGAAAGACGACCAGGGGTCCACAGCCGCCGTGTCGCCTGGCGGTCCGGCGGAGAGGGCGGGGATCCGCCGGGGGGACGTCATCCTCGCGATCGACGGCCGTCCGGTCACGGAGCCCGACGAGCTGATCGTGGCGATCCGGGCCAAGACCCCGGGCGACGCCGTCGTCCTGCGGGTGCGCACCGCGTCGTCCGAGCGGGACGTTCGCGTGGTCCTCGACGAGTCCGCGACCGGCTGACGACCGGGTATCCTGAAGTCGTGTTCGACATCAACGGCGGCGAGTTCATCATCATCCTCATCGTCGCTGTGCTCGTCATCGGTCCAGAGCGCCTGCCGAAGTACGCGGAGCAGCTCGGCCAGCTGGCCAGGCGCGCCAAGGCGTTGCTCCAAGAGACCAAGAGTCGCGTGGACGACGAGCTCGGCGACGACATCAAGGACGTCGACTGGGCTGCCCTCGACCCTCGCAAGTACGACCCGCGTCGTATCGTGCGGGACGCGTTTCGCGACGACGTCATGCCGGCGGTGACCGGTTTCAAGCGCGCGACCACTTTTGGCACCGCTACCTCTGCCGCCACCGCGACGGGTGCCGGTGCGGCCTGCGCAGCAGCGAGCAGCGCCTCGGTCGAGTCGGGGCAGGCCACCGCCGGGCATGCACCCTTCGACGACGAGGCGACCTGATCTGCGCAGACGTAGTCCGGTCCGTCCCTCCGCACTGACAGAATGGTCGAATGTCTTCCGTGACGCAGCGAGCACGCATCTTCTCGGGGATGCAGCCCACGTCCGATTCCCTGCACCTGGGGAACTACCTCGGAGCCCTGACGCAGTGGGTCGCGCTCCAGGAGTCCTACGACCCGCTGTACTGCGTCGTGGACATGCACGCGCTCACTGTGGTCCCGGACCCGGCGGTTCTTCGCGAGCGCACCCGGCGCACTGCGGCGCAGTACCTTGCCGCAGGTGTCGACCCTGATCGCTCGATCCTGTTCGTGCAGTCGCACGTCGCCGAGCACGCCCAGCTCGCGTGGGTCCTGTCGTGCCACACGGGCTTCGGCGAGGCCAGCCGGATGACGCAGTTCAAGGACAAGTCCGGCAAGCAGGGCCCGGAAGGCACGACGGCCGGCCTCTTCACCTACCCGATCCTCATGGCCGCGGACATCCTGCTCTACGACACCGCCCTCGTGCCGGTCGGCGAGGACCAACGCCAGCACCTCGAGCTCGCCCGCGACCTCGCGCAGAGGCTGAACTCACGGTTCGGCCCGGGAACCGTCGTGGTCCCCGACGCCTACATCGTCAAGGCGACCGCGAAGATCTACGACCTGCAGGACCCGACAGCCAAGATGAGCAAGTCGTCCACGAGCCCCAACGGCATCATCGAGCTGCTCGACGACCCCAAGGTGATCGCCAAGCGGATCCGGTCGGCCGTGACGGACGACGAGCGGGAGATCCGGTTCGACCCCGAGGCCAAGCCCGGCATCTCCAACCTGCTGACGATCTTCTCGGCGCTGTCCGGCCGCGACATCCGCTCGCTCGAGGCGGACTACGAGGGCAAGGGTTACGGCGACCTCAAGAAGGACCTCGCCGACCTGGTCGTCGACGCGCTCACGCCGTTCCAGGAGCGCGCGCACGCCTACCTCGCCGACCCTGCTGCGCTCGACGACGTCCTGGCAGACGGTGCCGAGCGTGCTCGGGAGATCGCCCGCGAGACGTTGGCCCGGGTCTACGACCGCAGCGGGCTCCTGCCCGGCCGGGTGCACGTCCGGGGTGCGGCGTGAGCCTTCCGGAGATATCGGGGGAGCAGCTGCGCATAGGGGTCGCCGTCACGGTGCCCCAGCCGTTCTTCGCCACGCTTCAGGCCGCGCGTGGCCGGGTCGGTGACCCGGCCGCGCCGTCAGTCCCCCCGCACATCACGCTCCTCGGGCCGACCGCTGTCGAGCCGGGCGACCTCGCCGCCGTCGAGCGGCACCTCCAAGAGGTCGCGTCCCACTACCGCCCGTTCGTCCTTCGCCTGCGCGGCACGGGGACGTTCCGTCCCGTGTCGCCGGTCGTGTTCGTCCAGGTCGTGGAAGGCATCGCGGGCTGCGAGGCGCTCGAGTGCCACATTCGGACCGGTCCGCTCGAGCAGGGCCTGCGTTTCAACTACCACCCGCACGTCACCGTGGCGCACGAGGTGGCGGAGGCAGCCCTCGACCGCGCGTTCGTCGAGCTGAGCCGGTTCGACGCGACGTTCGTCGTCCACGCGTTCCACAGCTACGAGTGCGGCGACGACGAGGTCTGGCGCCCGGTCCGCGACTTCCCGCTGACCGGGGGAACCGACCTGGCCGCGGCTCGTCTCCCGGGGATTCGCGTCGCACCGGGTGCCGGAGCGCCGCACTCCTCGTAGGGTCGCGGCATGGGGACGCCACGAGCTGACGCACGAGCAGGTGCTCCGCCCGCGGCGCAGCGGAGTCCGGTGGCACGTGCACGGGCCGTGCTCGCGTGGTGGCAACGGACCCGAGCGGCTCGCGCCAACGCACGCTTCGGAGCCGCCGGTGGCGGCGTGCTCACGGGGGGCATCGCCTATGCGGCGCTGTTCTCGGTGTTCGCTGCGCTGACGATCGCGTACACGGTCTTCGTGGCAGTGCTCGGACACGACGCAGTGCTCCGCGCGGACGTCCTGCGGACGGTCTCGGCCTCGCTCCCGGGGCTCGTGGACACTGGGTCGGGCGACGGCCTCGTCAAGCCCGGCGACCTCGTCCTCGGGGCGGGACTCAATGTTGCGGGCGTCGTCGCGGTCGTCGTGCTGCTGCTCAGTGCGACGTCTGCCCTGGCCGCGCTGCGCACGGCGGTGCGCGCGATGTTCGACGAGCGCGGACCGGGCGGCAACGCGGTGACCGGCAAGCTGCGCGAGGTCGCCGGCCTCGCCGGCATGGCGCTGGCCTTCCTCGTGTCCGCGGTCCTCGGTCTCGCGGTCACCGCTGCCGCCGGATGGCTGCTGCGACTCGTCGGGCTCGGCGCCGGGGTGGGCGTCGTGACGACCGTGCTGGGCCTCCTGGTCGCGCTCGTCGTCGACGCGGCGACGTTCGTGCTGGTAGTGCGCGTGCTCGCCGGCATCCACCCGCCATGGCGTGACCTGCGGCAGGGCGCGCTGATCTGTGCTGTCGGCGTCGGGGTGGTGCGACTGCTCGGCGCGTCGATCGTGGCGGGCGGCGCCCGGCAGAATGCAGTGCTCGCGTCGTTCGCCGCCGTCGTCACGCTGCTCGTGTGGATCAACCTCATCGCGCGCATCGTGCTGCTCGCCGCCGCGTGGACTGCCGACCCTGCTGCCCCGACGGTGGCGACAGCCAGGCCACCGCTCCGCGGGGGTCAGCCAAGCCGCGGGTCGGCCTCGACGCGCAGCCGTGGCAGACGCTGGGCATAGGCCGCAGCGGCCGCCACGGTGGCGGCCGGCTCCCCGATCCGAGCGGGGTTGAGCATCCCGGCGTCCCCGGCGCGCTGCCCGGCCGCGATCCGTTCGCACGCCGCGCCCATCCGGACGTGGATGTGGTCGGCGACCTCGGCCGGCGTCCACGGACCGGTCTTTCGCCGCACTGCGTCGCCGACCCGCACCCCGCAGCCGATGTTGCCGCCGGTCAGTATCACCTCGGCGGGTGGCTCGGTCCCGGACGGCACGTCAGATCGCGCGGGTGATCATCGCCCGCTTGACCTCCTGGATGGCCTTGGTGACCTCGATGCCGCGCGGGCACGCCTCGGTGCAGTTGAAGGTCGTCCGGCAGCGCCAGACGCCCTCCTTGTCGTTGAGGATCTCGAGGCGCTGGGACCCTCCCTCGTCGCGGGAGTCGAAGATGAACCGGTGCGCGTTGACGATCGCCGCCGGGCCGAAGTACTGCCCGTCGGTCCAGAACACAGGGCACGAGGACGTGCACGCGGCGCACAGGATGCACTTCGTGGTGTCGTCGAACCGCTCGCGCTCGGCGACGGACTGCAGCCGCTCGCGGGTCGGCTCGTGACCGTTCGTCACCAGGAACGGCATGATCTCGCGGTAGGACGCGAAGAACGGCTCCATGTCGACGATGAGGTCCTTGATCACGGGCAGGCCCTTGATCGGCTCGACGGTGATCGGCTTGTCGGGGTTGAGGTCCTTGAGCAGGACCTTGCACGCGAGCCGGTTGCGGCCGTTGATGCGCATCGCGTCCGACCCGCAGACGCCGTGCGCGCACGAACGCCGGAAGCTCAGGGAACCGTCGTGCTCCCACTTGACCTGGTGCAGAGCGTCGAGCAGTCGGTCCGTGCCGTACGCGGTGACCGTGAACTCCTCCCAGTACGCCTCGTCCTTGCCGGACTCCGGCAGGAACCGGCGGATGCGCAGCGTGACGTCGAAGCTCGGGACCGCTCCGAGCTTCGGCTCCGGCGAGGAGGGCGTGGGGGCTGCGCTGTCGCGAGTGGCAGTCATCAGTACTTACGCTCCATCGGCTGGTAGCGGGTCACGACCACGGGCTTGTACCCGAGCGCGACGTCGAAGGTGCCAGGCGTCGCTGCCCCCGGCCGGCTTGTGGCCATCTCCGCCCCGGACCGGCTCGTCGCCGCGACGACGGCAGCCGCCTCGGCGCCGACGGGAGAGGACGGCGCGACGGCACCCGGCGGACGGCGGTACGCCATCGTGTGCCGCATGTACTGGGCATCGTCGCGCTTCGGGAAGTCCTCGCGGAAGTGGCCCCCGCGTGACTCCTCGCGGTTGAGGGCGCCGACGACGACGACCTCGGCGATGTCGAGCAGGAAGCCGAGCTCGAGCGCCTCGAGGAGGTCGGTGTTGAACGCCCGGCCCTTGTCCTGGACCGAGACGTTGCGGTAGCGCGTCTGCAGGCCTCGGATGTCGGCCAGCGCCCGCTGGAGCGACTCGGCGGTGCGGAACACCTGGGCGTTCGTGTCCATCGTCTGCTGCAGGTCTCGCCGCACGTCGGAGACCCGGTCGCCGTCGGTGCGGGTGCGCATCTCCTCGAGCTCGGCGACGACGCCGATCTCGGGATCGTCGGGCAGCTCGACCCACGGGGCACCCGCGGCGTACTCGGCGGCGGCGATACCGGCGCGCTTGCCGAACACGTTGATGTCGAGAAGCGAGTTGGTGCCCAGTCGGTTCGAGCCGTGCACCGACACGCACGCGACCTCACCGGCCGCATAGAGGCCGTGGACTACTTCCGCGTTGCTGCGCAGCACCTCGGCCCGGATCGTGGTCGGGACGCCGCCCATGGCGTAGTGCGCGGTGGGGTACACGGGGATGGGCTCGGTGTAGGGCTCGACGCCCAGGTACGTACGCGCGAACTCGGTGATGTCGGGGAGCTTCGCATCGATCTGGGCCCGCTCCAGGTGCGTGAGGTCGAGCAGCACGTAGTCCTTGTTCGGACCCGCACCGCGACCCTCGCGGACCTCCAGCGCGATCGACCGCGAGACGATGTCGCGTGGTGCGAGGTCCTTGATGGTTGGGGCGTACCGCTCCATGAAGCGTTCGCCGTCCGCGTTCCGCAGGATCCCGCCCTCTCCGCGTGCGGCCTCCGACAGCAGGATGCCGAGCCCCGCGAGGCCTGTGGGGTGGAACTGGAAGAACTCCATGTCCTCGAGCGGGACGCCGCGCCGGTAGACGAGCGCCATGCCGTCGCCAGTCAGGGTGTGTGCGTTCGAGGTGGTCTTGAAGATCTTGCCGGCGCCGCCGGTCGCGATGACGACGGACTTGGCGCGGAACAGGTGGATCTCGCCGGTCGCGAGCTCGTAGGCGACGACGCCGCTCACCGCGACGTCCTCGCCGTCCGGCACCTCACCCGTCACGAGGTCGTGGCTGAGCAGCACGTCGAGCACGTAGAACTCGTTGAAGAACTCGACGTCGTTCTTCACGCACTGCTGGTAGAGCGTCTGCAGGATCATGTGGCCGGTGCGGTCGGCTGCGTAGCAGGCCCGGCGTACGGCGGCCTCGCCGTGGTTGCGTGTGTGCCCTCCGAAGCGCCGCTGGTCGATCTTGCCCTCGGGTGTGCGGTTGAACGGCAGGCCCATCTTCTCCAGGTCGAGGACGGCGTCGATCGCCTCCTTGGCCATGACCTCCGCGGCGTCCTGATCGACGAGGTAGTCGCCGCCCTTGACGGTGTCGAAGGTGTGCCACTCCCAGTTGTCCTCCTCGACGTTCGCGAGGGCAGCGCACATGCCGCCTTGCGCGGCGCCCGTGTGCGAGCGCGTCGGGTACAGCTTGGAGATCACGGCGGTGCGGGTACGCGTCGAGGACTCGAGCGCGGCACGCATGCCCGCTCCGCCGGCGCCGACGATGACGACGTCGTACTGATGGATCTGCATCGGTGGCGATGCCTCCTCGAGGCGGTTCGGGGGTTTCAGGCGGAGCAGAACGAGGGCAGCAGGTTGATCGGGCCGCCCGCGGGGCACGGGTCGAACGTGAAGATCACGAGCGTGCCGAGGACGACCGTGATCAGGAACGCCGCGACGAGGACGATCTTGAGCACCAAGCGGGTGTGGTCACGCTCGGCGTAGTCGTTGATGATCGTGCGCACGCCGTTGCTGCCGTGGATCATCGCGAGCCAGAGCATGAACAGGTCCCAGACCTGCCAGAGCGGCGACGCCCACTTCCCGGCGACGAATCCGAAGTCGATGGCCTTGATGCCCTGGCCCGCGATCAGGTTCGTGAAGAGGTGGCCGAAGATCAGCACGACGAGCACGACGCCCGAGACGCGCATGAAGATCCAGCCGTACAGCTCGAAGTTGCCGCGCGTGGTGCGCCGGCTCGTGCGCACCCGAGGCGAGCGCGGGGCGGGGATCGAGGTGATGGAGGTCATCACTTGCCTCCGAACACGTTCATCAGGTGCCTCGGCAAGAAGCCTGCCATCGTCACGACGAACAGGCCGATCACGACCCAGAGCATGACCCGCTGGTACTTGGGGCCCTTGGCCCAGAAGTCCACGAGGATGATCCGGATGCCGTTGAAGGCGTGGAACACGATGGCGGCGACGAGGCCGGCCTCACCGAGTCCCATGACCGGGTTCTTGTAGCTGCCGATCACCGCGTTGTACGCCTCCGGGGAGACGCGCACGAGGGACGTGTCGAGCACGTGGACGAGCAGGAAGAAGAAGATCAGGACGCCGGTCACGCGATGCGCGACCCACGACCACATACCTTCACGCCCTCGGTAGAGCGTGCCAGTTGGCGAGGTGGGCACGGAAAGGCCTCCTGGCGAGTCGAAGTGCGAGCCGAGTGTCGAGTCGGAGAAGGGACGACGACGTCCGCTTCCCGTCAAGTGTAGTGAACGCGGCGCCGCATCCGGTGCTGCGGCGCCCGTCCTGACGAAGTGCCACCCTACGACGCGGCACGGGATGGTGCGCCTCCTCGCTACCCTGGCCCGCATGACCTCCCCGATCCCCGGCTTCCACGCCGTCGTCCCGGCCGGCGGTGCGGGCACGCGGCTGTGGCCTCTCTCGCGCGCCGGTGAGCCGAAGTTCCTGCGCGACCTCACCGGCACGGGCCGGACCCTGCTCCAGGGCACGGTCGACCGGCTCCTGCCGTTGACCGGCCCAGGCGGCGTCCTCGTGGTGACGGGCGTGCGCCACGCCCAGGCCGTCTCGGCTCAGCTGCCCGAGCTGGCCGCGAGCGACGTGCTCGCCGAGCCCTCCCCGCGTGACTCCATGGCGGCGATCGGCCTGGCGGCCGCGCTGCTCGAGGCGCGCCACGGCGACGTCGTGCTCGGCTCGTTCGCCGCCGATCACGTCATCGAGGGCGCTGACGCGTTCGGGGAGACCGTGCGCCAGGGCGTGCAGGCGGCGCGGGCCGGGTTCCTGGTGACCGTCGGGATCGCCGCGACCGAGCCGTCCACGGCCTTCGGCTACGTGCGGTCCGGTGAGCTGCTCGGGCTCGAGGGGGCGCCGGACGTGCGCCATGCCGCGGGGTTCACCGAGAAGCCCGATGAGGAGACCGCAACCTCCTACCTCGCGACGGGTGAGTACCGCTGGAACGCTGGGATGTTCATCGTCCGGGCGCGTGTCCTGCTCGACCACCTCGCGGCCCAGCTGCCGGCGCTCCACGACGGGCTCCGCGAGATCGCCGCCGCCTGGGACGGCCTCGACCGTGAGCCGGTGCTTGCGCGCGTGTGGCCGGGACTGACGAAGATCGCGATCGACCACGCCATCGCCGAGCCGGTCGCTGCGGCGGGTGGGGTGGCGGTCGTGCCGGGCGACTTCACCTGGGACGACGTCGGTGACTTCGAGTCGCTCGGTGGTCTGCTTGCCGCGCGCGCGACGTCGGCCGCTGCCGGGTCGCGCACGCTCGGTGACGACGCACACGTGCTGCGGATCGACTCTGATGGCGCGCTCGTCGTGACCGGCACAGGCCGCACCGTCACGGTGATCGGCGTGCCCGGAGCCGTCGTCGTCGACACGCCTGACGCGGTCCTCGTGACGACGCGCGAGCATGCGCAGCAGGTCAAGGCCGCCGTCGACGGGTGGCGCGCCCGCGGACGTGACGACCTGCTCTGACCCGCCGCGGCTACCCTCGGAGCGTGCCCTCCGACGCAGCCCGCCTGATCCCTCGCGTCGATGCTCTCCGTGCGGAGCTCGTCGCGATCCGCCGTGACCTGCACGCGCACCCCGAGCTCGCGCGCACCGAGACCCGCACGACGAGAGTCGTCGCCGACCGTCTGCGGGCCGCCGGGCTCGAGCCGCACCTGCTGCCCGGGTCGGGGCTCGTGTGCGACATCGGGCCGAGCCCGGTGGTCACGGGACGTCGCCGGGTCGGTCTGCGGGCCGACCTTGACGCACTGCCGGTTCAGGACACGACCGGCCTCGCATGGGCCTCGACGGTGCCGGGTGTCGCGCACGCCTGTGGGCACGACGTGCACACCGTCGGCGTGCTCGGTGCGGGCCTTGTGCTCGCTGAGCTTGCCGCGGCGGGAGAGCTCGCCACCGGCGTGCGGCTCATCTTCCAGGCGGCCGAGGAGGTCCAGCCGGGTGGCTCCCTCGACATGATCGCTGCGGGCGCGCTAGATGGCGTCAGCCGGATCTTCGCGGTGCACTGCGACCCGAAGGTCGACGTCGGCCAGGTCGGCACCCGCATCGGTCCTATCACGTCAGCGTCCGACGAGGTCGCCGTAACCCTCAGCGGAGCCGGCGGGCACACCTCGCGGCCCCACCTGACGGGGGACGTGGTGTTCGCGCTCGGACAGGTGGTCACCCAGGTGCCGGCGATCCTCGGGCGGCGGCTCGACCCGCGCTCGGGGGTCAACCTGACCTGGGGTGAGATCCACGCCGGCACGGCCCACAACGCGATCCCGGCACGGGGAACCGTCCGCGGCACGCTGCGGTGTCTCGACGTCCGGGCGTGGGAGAAGGCGTCGGAGGTCTTCCACGCCGCGGTTCGCCAGGTCGTCGAGCCGTACGAGGTCGAGGCCGAGGTGACCCACCAGCGCGGGGTCCCGCCCGTCGAGAACGACGAGCGTGCGACCGCCGTGCTCGAGGCCGCGGCTCGCGACGTCCTGGGGGAGACCTCGGTGCTGCTGACCGAGCAGTCGCTCGGCGGCGAGGACTTCGCGTGGTACCTGACCAAGGTCCCCGGGTCGATGGCCCGGCTCGGCACGCGCAAGCCGGGCGGTCGCTCGTACGACATCCACCAGAGCGACCTGCGGATCGACGAGCGGGCTATCGACGCGGCAGTCCTGCTCCTTGCGCGCGTGGCCATGCTCGCCGGGTGAGCCTGACCTGCACGATCGTCCCGAAGGTCGGGACGCCGCGTCCCATCTCGTGGCCGATTGTTCCAAGTGGGTAACGGAAATCTGCGGCTACTGCCCGGTAACCGTCCCGTACCGCGCCACTCACTACAGTGCGGGGCATGGACGCCGGACGGCTCCGTCCGTGCTCGGTGCAGCGTTGCTCCGGGTGCGGACGGCTCGCAGGTCGCGGTGAATAACGACAACGGGGAGTTTCGCGTGAAGAAGATCATCCAGGTGGCGGCGCTCGGCGCAGCCACGGCCCTTGTACTGACTGCGTGTGCCAGTGCGCCGACGGCCACGCCCACCACCGCCCCGAGCGCAGGCGCGACGACCGCGGCTGCCGTCAGCTACAAGGCCTGCATGGTCTCGGACGCCGGCGGGTTCGAGGACAAGTCCTTCAACCAGTCGGGCGCCGAGGGCCTGGACAAGGCCAAGGCCGACCTGGGTGTCGGTGAGGTCAAGGTCGAGTCCACCGCGAGCACTGACTTCACGCCGAACATCGAGAACCTGGTCTCCCAGGACTGCAACCTCATCGTTGGCGTCGGCTTCAACCTCGCCGGACCGATCCAGACCGCGGCCAACGCCAACCCGAAGATCAACTTCGCCCTGGTCGACAGTGCGTTCTCCGACGCGAGCTTCAAGCCCGTCACGCTGACGAACGGCAAGCCGCTGCTGTTCAACACGCAGGAGGCTGCCTTCCTCGCGGGCTATGTCGCGGCGGGCACGACCAAGACCGGGAAGGTCGCGACGTTCGGCGGCATGCAGCTCCCGTCCGTGTCGATCTTCATGGACGGCTTCGCCGACGGCGTCGCGCAGTTCAACAAGGACAGCAGCAAGTCGGTCCAGGTGCTCGGCTGGGACAAGGCCAAGCAGACCGGCTCCTTCACCGGTGACTTCGACAACCAGGCCAACGGACAGAACCAGGCGAAGGCTTTCATCGACCAGGGCGCGGACATCATCATGCCCGTCGCCGGCCCGGTCGGTCTCGGCGCTGCCGCTGCTGCCAAGGCAGCCGGCAACGTCATGATCGTCGGTGTCGACGCCGACTGGTACAACACCGCGCCGGAGTACAAGTCGATCGTCCTGACCTCGGTTATCAAGGAGATCGGCCAGTCCGTGTACGACACGGTCAAGCAGAGCGTCGACGGCAGCTACAAGTCCGCGCCGTACGTCGGCACGCTCGCGAACAAGGGCATCGACATCGCGCCGTTCCACGACCTCGACTCGCAGGTACCCGCCGCGGTCAAGGCCAAGGTGACCGAGCTCAAGGCATCGATCATCAGCGGGAGCCTCAAGGTCACGTCGCCGAGCTCGAACTGACGCCCTGACCCAGCACTGAGAGCACGGCACAAACCGATGGCCCGGGCGGGTCGCCTGCCGGGGCCATCGGTTCGTGCTGTACCTGCCGTAGGGGTGTCCCGGGCGCCGCTAGTGTGCAGGCACCACCATGACGAAGGAGCCATGTCACGTGAAGCTGGAACTGCGGGGGATCACCAAGCGCTTCGGCAGCCTCGTGGCCAACGACCACATCGACCTCGTGGTCGAGCCCGGTGAGATCCACGCGCTCCTGGGCGAGAACGGGGCTGGCAAGAGCACCTTGATGAATGTGCTCTATGGCTTGTACGACCCCGACGACGGTCAGGTCCTGATCGACGACGTGCCTGTCAGGTTCACGGGCCCGGGCGATGCCATGGCCGCAGGCATCGGCATGGTTCACCAGCACTTCATGCTGATCCCGGTCTTCACGGTCGCTGAGAACGTCGTTCTCGGGCACGAGCCCGTGCGCGGGGCCGGTGGCGTCATCGACCTGGCCGGCGCGCGCAAGATCGTCAAGGAGATCTCGGACCGGTTCGGCTTCGATGTCGATCCCGATGCACTCATCGAGAACCTCACCGTCGGTGCCCAGCAGCGCGTCGAGATCATCAAGGCGCTCTCCCGCAACGCCAACGTCCTCATTCTCGATGAGCCCACCGCGGTGCTGACCCCGCAGGAGACCGACGAGCTCATCGCGATCATGCGGCAGCTCAAGGCGGCCGGGACGTCGATCGTCTTCATCACCCACAAGCTGCGTGAGGTGCGCGCGGTCGCCGACGTCATCACCGTCATCCGGCGTGGCAAGGTCGTCAGGAGCGCGCCGCCCACCGCACCCGAGACCGAGCTCGCGTCGCTCATGGTCGGCCGCTCGGTCGACCTCGGCGTCACCAAGAAGCCGGCCGAGCCAGGCGAGGTGGGCTTGCGGGTCACCGGGCTCTCGGTGATCGACCATGCGGGCGTGCTCCAGCTTGACAACGTCTCGTTCGAGGTCGCGCGCGGCGAGATCTTGGCGGTCGCGGGTGTCCAGGGCAACGGCCAGACTGAGCTCGCCGAGGCGATCCTCGGCCTGCAGAAGCCCGTGGCAGGGTCGATCCTGCTCGACGGCCTCGAGCTGGTCGGAGCCGGCGTCCGGGATACGCTGCGTGCCGGCGTGGGCTACGTGCCCGAGGACCGGTCGTCCGACGGCATCATCGAGTCGTTCTCCGTCGCGGAGAACCTCATCCTCGACCTGCACGACCAGCGGCCGTTCGCGCAAGGGATCTCCCTCGACCCCGCGCAGGTCGCTGCCAACGCCTCCCAGCGCGTCGAGGAGTTCGACGTGCGGCTGACCTCGGTCCAGGACCCGGTCAAGACCCTGTCGGGCGGCAACCAGCAGAAGGTCGTGCTCGCTCGGGAGATGTCGCGCCCGCTTCGGCTGCTCATCGCGTCCCAGCCGACGCGCGGTCTCGACGTCGGCTCGATCGAGTTCGTCCACAAGCGGCTCATCGCCGAGCGCGACAACGGGACGCCGGTGCTCATCATCTCCACCGAGCTCGACGAGGTCGTCGCCGTCGGTGACCGGATCCTTGTCCTGTACCGCGGCCGCATCGTCGGCATCGTGCCGCCGGCGACCCCTCGCGACGTGCTCGGACTCATGCTGGCGGGCGTGCCGCTGGATGAGGCCGAGGCTCACGCCGCCGAACACCACACGGTCCTCGGCGAAGCCGACCTCCGTGCCGCCGAGGAGGAGAACTCGTGAGCCACTCCGCGCCCACACCCGCGCCGGCTCCAGCCCCCGAGGCAGAGAGTGCGGAGCCGTCGCGCAGCGAGACGCTCCTGCGCGAGATGCTCGAGAGCAGCTGGCTCGTCACGGTGCTCGCTATCGTCCTCGCTCTGGTGATCTCCGGCGTGCTGATCGCCGCAGCCGACGAGACG
Organism: Cellulomonas sp.; assembly: GCA_012927595.1. Classification (GTDB taxonomy): domain Bacteria; phylum Actinomycetota; class Actinomycetes; order Actinomycetales; family Cellulomonadaceae; genus Cellulomonas_A. The sequence continues at coordinate 163 of JABBOW010000172.1, read as the reverse complement.
GTGCAGAAGAGTGCCACCTACCTGTTCGCGCGGCCGGGCGACTTCCTCTCCGCAGCGTGGCACTCCGTGGCGAACGCGTACGTCGCCCTGTTCCAGGGGTCGGTCTTCGACAGCGGGGCCCCGACCCTCGTGCGGGCGATCAAGCCGATCACCGAGACGATGA
>JABBOW010000218.1 GCA_012927595.1 Cellulomonas sp. | reverse complement strand
ACGTCCCACAGCTCGGCGAGGCGCGCCGCGGTCGGGACGAGCGCGGGGCCGATCAGGGTGGCGCCACCCGCGACGCTCAAGATCAGCTGACCGAGCGCGAGGGCCGTCGCCGCGACGAGGACGGCGGCGAGTGCCCCGAGCCCCGCACGGCGACGCGATGCGAGCGCTGCCAGCTCCCCCAGCTCGAGCTCGCTCGGCGCCTGGCCGACCTTCCGTACCTCGGCGCGTGCGAGTCTGCGGTCCCGCCACTCGGCCCACACGTCGCGCCACGTGGCCTGCAGGGGCCGCAGCGCACGCCGTGGGAGCCGGCGGGTGGCCCGCGCCCTCGTGCGCGACCGCGCGATCGCCCTGAGTCGCGACAACGCGACGAACGGCGCGCCGAGCTCGGTGACCGCGAGCGCCGGTTCCTTGGTCGTGACGCGCACGAGCGAGCGGATCGCTCCGACCACCACGGCCAGGACGGCGACGACGGGCATGAGCGGGAGCGGCACCGTCGTCAGCCGATGGTGCAGCAGCGAGCGCCGACGCGCCGCGAACGACCGGCGCGGATCGGCCGAGTCGGGGACACCGTCCGAGTCCGCGTCGACCTCAAGGTCCGCCACCGGCGCGTCGCGCAGGCCGTGGTAACCGGCCCGCGCATGCCGCACCGCGGCGCTCGGGACGACGACGACCCGGTGCCCCGCGAGCCGCGCGCGCCTGGACAGGTCCAGCCCGTCGCCAAATCGGCCCAGCGCGGGGTCCGTCCCGCCGAGCGCATCCCAGACGTCGCGTCGGACGAGCGCACCGGCGATGCCGACGCCGAGCACGTCGTCGCGGCCGTCGTGCTGGCCCTGGTCGACCTCGGCGTCGTCGATGCCGGTCATGCGTCGCCCCGACCGCGACGTGCGGACCCCGACCTCGAGCAGCCGGGGCGGGTCGGTCCAGGTGCGCTGCTTGACGCCCGCGATCGCGACCGACGGCGCCTTCTCGACAGCGCGCACGAGCTCGGCGAGTGCGGACGGCTCGGGCGCGCTGTCGTCGTGCAGGAGCCACAGCCACGCGTGTCCGGCGGTCGCGGCGGTCCCGCCGTGGGGCGACAGGCCGGCCAGCGCCCGCCGGACCGCGTCACCGAACGTCCGTGCGCCGGGCGCGTGCACGGCGAGGACCTCGGGCGGGGGGGCACCACGACCGTCGGAGCCGAGGTCCTCGGTTGCCCGTGCCGCGAAGGCCTCGCCCGCCACCTGCGGCACGCCGGCGTCGTGCTCCGCGGAGACGTCGACCACGAGAACTCGCCCGGGCGCCCGCGTCTGCGCCGCGAGCGCGGCGAGCGTCGTGGTGAGGTACCGGGTCACGCCGTGCGTGACGACGACGGCCATGACGGCCGCGACAGGCCGAGACGACGGCGTCCCGGCGTGCAAGGGGGTGGGCAGCGTGGAGTCAGTCATCCTCACGACATCATGCGCGCGGCCGGCCCAGCAACGTCAGACGACACGACGCTTGAGCTTGCGCCGCTCTCGCTCGGACAGGCCACCCCAGATGCCGAACCGCTCGCCGTGCGCGAGCGCGTACTCGAGGCACTCGGAGCGCACATCGCACCCTGTGCACACCTTCTTGGCCTCGCGGGTCGAGCCGCCCTTCTCGGGGAAGAACGCCTCGGGGTCGGTCTGAGCGCAGAGCGCGCGCTCCTGCCACCCCATGACGCCGTCGTCATCGGGGGTGCCGAAGATCGGCAGGACGTTGGACGGCGCGTCGGTCGTCGAGGTGGCGTGCCGTGCGTCGGAGGGGAAGGATCCGTCGTCGTCGAGCAGATTCCACATGGGTTCCTCCGTGCTCGATGGTGCTGTTCACCATGTGCGAGTGCGGCACCCAGCGGTGCCACCCCGCGACAGTTCCTGATCTGAAACGGTTCTTAGAAATTACACGCGTGTCGTTCTCACCCGTCAAGCGGTGATGTGCTATTTGCGGTGGTTTGTCGGGTGAAGTTCCGCGACACGGTGCGACACGCCGCACCGCTTACGCTGTGAAGGTGCCCGCTTCGACCGTTGCAGACGTCCTTGCTGCTCTCCAGCGTGAGCCCGGTCGGCCCCGCCTGACCTGGTACGGCGACGGCGGCGAGCGCATCGAGCTGTCCGGTGCAGTCCTCGAGAACTGGGTGAGCAAGACGGCGAACCTGCTCGTCGAGGAGTTCGACGCCGGGCCCAGGGTGCGCATCCTGCTCGACCTCCCACCCCACTGGCGGACGGTCGTGTGGGCCCTCGCGGTCTGGCGGGTCGGTGCCTGCGTGGTCCTGCCGCCGGACGCCCCGGCGTCGCCGTCCGGCGTCGACGTCGTCGTGACCGACCGGCCCGACCGGTTCGGCCGTGAGGCGCCCGTCGTGGCGGTCGCGCTGCCCGCGCTCGCCCGCACGTTCGGTGCTGCGCTGCCCGCGGGGGCCATCGACGCCGCCGCGGCAGTGATGACCTACGGGGACGTCATCGGGTGGGCGCCGCCGGTTGACCAGGCCGCGCTCGCACTTGTCGGCGCCGGGCCGGACGTCACGCACGCGCAGCTGATCGACCGGGCCGACGACGCCACGATCCCGGACGGAGCACGCACGCTCGTGTCGACGTCCGGGACCGGGTCGGTGGCCGACCGGACCGCGCGCACGCTGCACGACGTGCTCCGCTCACTGCGGTCCGGAGGTTCGGTCGTGCTCGTCGACCCTGCGACCTCTGAGGCGCTCGCCTCGGACACGCCCCGCCGCGACCGACTCGTCGCGACCGAGCGGGTCACGGCCACGTCCCCGAGCCGCTGAGCCAGACCGCGCTAGAGGTCCGACGGGCCGCTCGCGACAACCGGGATCGCGTCCGACGGCGCGTCCGCCGCGGGCGAGGTGCCGTCGGCGTCGGCGTCGGCGTCGAGCCCAGCGGCGACCAGCACGCCGTCCGGGGAGGCGAACCGGGCGATCGCCAGCGTGCCGAGCAGGACGAGCAGGAACGCGACAGCGGTGCGTACCTCGGCGCCGACCACGGGTCGGTCTCCCGCGAGCAGCATGCCGAGCCCGGCACCGAGAGTCGTCTCGATGCCGACCATGAGCGCCGTCGTGGCCACGGCCGCCGCGCGCTGCAGCGCGAGCGCACTGACGGCCATCCCCAGGGCGCCAGCCGCGCACATCGTCCACGCGACCGGGTTACCGACGAGCGCCGCGGGCGCAAGGCTCGGGAGCGTCCGGGCGCCGGCCGCGACGGCCGCGAAGGCCACGCCGGCGATGGCACCCATGACCAGTCCGGCCCGCGACGTGGACTCCATCCGGAGCGCGAGGCCCGCCGCGACGACCGTGACGACGACGATGCCGGCGAGGACACCCTCGGTGCCGGCCCCGGCCGCGCCGGCGGGCGAGGGCGCGACCGATAGTGCGAGCAGGACGAGCCCGGTCCCGATCCCGACGAGGGCCGCGAGGTCGGGCCACCGCAGCCGTGCACCGAGAAGCACGGTCGCCAGGACGGCCGCAACCGCGAGGCTCGAGGCGCGGCCCGCCTGCACCGCGAACAGGGGCAGGCTGCGCAGCGCGACGAGCGCGAGGGCTGAGCCCGCCCCGACCAGCACCAGGGCAGCGACATAGGTCCGGCTCCGAAGCAGTCGCCCCACCAGCACGTGGTCGAGCCGTGGGTGGACGGGCATCCGACGAGCGGCCATCGCCTGGAGCACTGTCGCAGTCCCGGAGCAGAGGGCTGCCGCCGCAACAAGCAGAAGTGCCGGTGTCACGCGTCCCCCGGGTCGATGTCGTGGTCGCTGGAAGAATAAACCACCACAATCGTATCTGTCCCTATGCTGCTCGCGGGCGCCGCACCGGACGCGGCCACACCGCACGGGGGATCACGGGGGCATGGGGCACATGACGGAAGACCGCGCCACGCAGGTCACACCTGCCGACGCGAACGTCGCATCGGCAGGATCCGCCTATCCGTGGAAACGAGTGCTGGGTGCCTTCGCGCTCGTCGCCGTCGCCCTCACGGCGGTCGTCGCGTGGGCCGAGCAAGGTCGTGCCGCGTCCGACGTGCTGCAGGGCCCTGCGTGGCTCGACGGCTGGTTCCAGTACGACGCGGGCTGGTACCTCGGCATTGCGCAGCACGGGTACGGCTACACCCCCGGCCAGCAATCTTCCATCGCGTTCTTCCCCGTGTTCCCGATGGGCGTGCGCGGCCTCGGAGCAGTGCTCGGGGACTACCAGGTGGCGGGCGAGCTGCTTGCGGTGCTCGCCGGTGCCGCCGCCGTCGTGCTCTTCGGGCGGTGGGCGTGGACGCGACTCCCCCGACCTGCGGCGATCACGTCGATCGTGGTGCTCATGCTCTACCCGTACGCGTTCTTCCTCTACGGGGCCATGTATGCCGACTCGGTGTTCCTGCTGGCGGCGATCGGCTCCTTCATGCTCCTGGAGCGCCGCTGGTACTGGGCTGCGGGGCTCGTCGGGGCACTCGCCACGGCCGCTCGCCCGGTGGGGGTTGCCGTCGCCGTCGGGCTGGTGGTGCGGATGCTCGAGCTGCTCGCCGAGGACCGGGCCCGCGCCGCGACGGTGCTCCAGCTGGGTGCGGCGACGACGAGGTCCGACGCCGCCATCCCACGGCGCACGTGGCGCGACCTCGTCGGCGCGGTACGCGACGTCCGGTGGCGGCACACCGGCGTGGTGCTCTCGGTGGCCGGACTCGTCGCCTGGTGCGTCTATCTCGCCGTCGAGTTCGGGAACCCGTTGGCGTTCGTCGAGGTCGAGTCGGCGCCCGGCTGGAACCAGGGCGTCGGGCCGAGGACCTGGTTCAAGGTGGCCTACCTCGGCACCCTCATCAAGGGGCCGTACGGCATCGCCGCGCTGCTCACGGTGCAGGCGGTCGCGTGCCTGTGCGCTGTTCTGCTGATGCGTCGGGTGTGGCGCAGATTCGGGTGGGGGTATGCCGCCTATGCGGTTGTCGTCCTGCTCATCCCGATCCTCGGGACCAAGGACTTCATGGGCACCGGTCGCTACGTTCTCGTCGCCTTCCCGGTCCTGGCGGCCGCCGGGGACCTCCTCGCAGGAACGCATCGACGGTGGGCCCGCCCAGTCACCCTCGTGGTGTGTGCGACCCTCCTCGTGGTGCTCACCGCACTCTTCGGCCGGTCGGTGGAGGTTTCATGAAGGAGCTGCGGACTGCGGCGGAGCAGTTCAAGAAGCTGTCGATCTTCTTCCCGATGTGGAACGAGGAGCAGTACGTCCACCGTGCAGTCGCCGCCGCGCAGGACGTGTGCGAGTGGCTCATGACCGACGGCGAGATCGGCGACTACGAGCTGATCATCGTGGACGACGCCTCCACCGACGCGACCCCCGTCCTCGCCGATGAGCTTGCGGCGGCAGACCCGCACGTGCGCGTGGTGCACCACGCCATCAACCGCAAGCTCGGCGGCTCCATCAAGACCGGCTTCGCTGCGGCAACCGGTGACCTGATCCTCTACACGGACGCCGACCTTCCGTTCGAGATGCGCGAGCTCGTGCGCGCCCTGCGGGTGCTGCGCACGTACGAGGCCGACGTCGTGAGCGCCTACCGGCTGGACCGCACCGGCGAGGGGCCGCGCCGCGCGATCTACTCGTTCGCCTACAACTGGCTCGTCCAGCTCATGTTCGGCACGCGACTACGAGACATCAACTTCGCGTTCAAGCTGTGCCGACGCACGGTCCTCGACCACGTGACCCTCGTCAGCGAGGGATCCTTCATCGACGCCGAGCTGGTCATCCGGGCGCAACGCTCGGGCTTCCATGTGCTGCAGATCGGTGTCGACTACTTCCCCCGGACCCGTGGGGTGTCGACACTCTCCTCGGTGAGCGTCATTCGCACCTTGCTCGCCGAGATGTTCCGGCTGCGCTCGGAGCTGAAGAAGATCACGCCGGTCGCCGGGACCACGCCGTGACGCGGCTGCTGATCGTCACGGCCGACGACCTCGGGCTGACTGCCGGCGTCAACCGCGCGATCCGCCGCGCCCACCTCGACGGGATCGTGACCTCGACGTCGCTCCTCGCCGTCGGCCGGGCGTTCGACGACGCCGCAGCGATGCTGCGCGCGACGCCCACGCTCGAGCTCGGCGCCCATCTGGCGATCGTCGGTGAGGACCCCCCGCTCCTGACGGCTCGGGAGGTGCCCACGCTCGTGGACCGGCACGGCGCGTTCCCGCTGAGCTACCGAACGGTGGTCGCGCGGGGGCTCGCCGGCCGGATCGACCCCGACGACGTACGCCGTGAGCTCGCGGCTCAGCTCGACCGCGTCCTCGAGGTGGGCGTCCCGGTGACGCACGTCGACACGCACCAGCACACGCACCTCTGGCCGGCGGTGGGCGCTGTCGTCACCGAGCTTGCGGTCGCGCACGGCATCGGGGCCGTCCGGCTGCCTCGTAGCCGCGCACGCGGCGTCGTCGGGTTCGGTGTGGCTGCCCTCGCTCGCTGGCTCGCACGGGCCGGGCGCCGCGCCGGCCTCACGTTCACGGCCGACTACGCGGGCCTCGACGAAGCCGGAGCGCTCGACGCAGCACGATTCGCTGCGGCCCTGAGCACGTTGGCGACCCGCGGGGCGAAGACAGCGGAGATCAATGCGCACCCGTCCGAGCCCGACGACCCGGACCTCGGCCGGTTCGCGTGGGGCTACCACTGGGGTGACGAGCTCGCCGGACTCCTCGAGCCACGGACGCGGGCGCTCGTCGACGCCGCGGGGTACCGCCTCGGCCGGTTCGGTGAGCTGAGCGCCGCCGCCGACCTGGAGGTACCGCCCCGATGAGAATGAGCGACCGGCGCCCCGACACCGCGGGCCGTGCCGCACTCGACCTCTACCGCTCTGCTCCGGCCAGCGTGCGCACCCACGTGGCAGTCAGGTGGTGGAGCGCGCCGTTCCCAGCGATCTCCGCAGCGCTGCCGCGCGCCGGCCGGATCGTCGAGATCGGCTGCGGCCACGGACTGTTCAGCGCGTACGCGGCGCTCGAGGCGCCCGACCGGACCCTCGTGGGGGTCGACATCGACGCTGACAAGATCCGGCACGCGCACGCCGCCGCCACCGGTCTGGACCGGCTCCAGTTCCGCGTCGCGCCGTCGGGCGCCGTCCCCGACGGTCCTTGGGATGCGGCGGTGTTCGTCGATGTGCTGTATCTCCTGCCTGCGGCGGAGCAGCAGCGCCTCATCGGCGAGGCCGCAGCGGCCCTCGGCCCTCACGGTGTCGTCGTCATCAAGGAGATGGGCACCTCGCCGGCGTGGAAGGTGCGGTGGAACACCGCGCAGGAGACGCTCGCGGTCAGGGTGCTGCGGATCACCGAGGGCGGGTCGTTCGACTTCGTCTCCCCGGAGACCATGGCCGGATGGCTCGAGGAGCTCGGCCTCGCCGTGGAGCACGTCCGGCTCGACCGCGGCCGCGTCCACCCCCACCACCTGCTTGTGGGGCGTCGAGCCTGACGCCAGGGAACCTACCTGCCTACGGGACGTCGGCCTGGATGAGCGTCCCGCTCCCGCACACCTCGAGCCGCCCGTCCGACGCCGGCACAAAAGCGGCCTCACCTCGATGCAGCGTCAGCGCGCCGTCGTCCACCGAGGTGACCGTCGGCTCGCCCGCCAGGCACAGCAGGATGCGCGGACCGCGACCGGGCAGCGGGTGCGACCCAGCGTCGTCGATCTCCGTGACCGACAGCTCGAAGTCGTCGACCGGCGCGTAGAACACCTTCGTCGCGCCGTGGAACGTCTCCGGGGCGATCCGGATCGGCGGAGCCGCGACATAGTCGACGTTGCGCAACAGCTCCGCGACGTCGACGTGCTTGGGTGTCAGGCCCGCGCGCAGCACGTTGTCCGAGCTCGCCATGATCTCGATGCCGAGACCGTGCAGGTAGGCGTGCACTCCCCCGGCCGGGACGAACATCGCGTCGCCGGGCTGGAGGGTCACCGGGTTGAGCAGCAGCGACGTCACGACTCCCGGGTCGCCCGGGTAGGCGGCGGCGAGCAGCAGCACCGTCCGGTCCGCGCGCGGTGACGTCGAGCCGGCGGCAAGCCGGGCGGCGCACGCATCGACGACCTCCTGCACCTCGTCGACGCTCGGCCGTGTGCTCGGTTCGAGCAGCTGGGTGAATGCCGCGCGGATGCCCTCGACCGTCGGCTGGGCGACGAGCACCCCGTGCAGCTCCTTGGCGAGCCTCGCGTCGAGTCCGGCGAACAGCTCTGCCGCGCGTCGCGGTGCGCGAAACCCGCACAGGGCCTCGAACGTGGACAGCGCGTAGATGAGCTCCGGCTTGTGGTTGCGGTCCTTGAAGTTGCGGTGCGGCGCCCCGATCGGGACCCCCGCCGCCTCCTCCTCGTCGAAGCCTGCCTGGGCACGCGCGATGTGCGGGTGCACCTGCAGCGAGAGGGGGGTCTCAGCCGCGATGACCTTGAGCAGGTACGGGAGGGTCGAGCCGAAACGCGCCACGACGTCCTCGCCGAGGGCCTCCATCAGATCGGACTCGATGACGGAGTCCAACCCGCGGCCCTCCGGTTGGTCGGCGGTGCGCGAGGGCAGACTCGGGTGAGCTCCCATCCAGACCTCGGCCACGGGCGCATCGCTGGCGTCCAACCCGAGCAGCTGCGGGATGGCTGCGGTCGACCCCCACGCGTAGTGGCGGATCGGGGTGCTGATGCGATGCACGGCGTCCTCAAGAGAGTCGACGAGGCGGATACGCGATGATATCGGCCGAGCCTCCCGATGTGTCACCACCCTTGTCGCGCGGGTTGTGCGACCTCGGTCATCCGGCTCACTGCGTCTGCTCCGCACGGTGGATACGGCACACTGTCTGTTCATGCGAGGGATCATTCTGGCCGGCGGCTCGGGCACCCGGCTGCACCCGATCACCCTGGGCGTGAGCAAACAGCTGGTCCCGGTCTACGACAAGCCGATGATCTACTACCCGCTGTCCACCCTCATGGCCGCCGGGATCCGCGACGTCCTGGTCATCACGACCCCCCACGACGCCGACCAGTTCCACCGCCTGCTCGGCGACGGCTCCCAGTTCGGCATCTCCATCAGCTACACCGTCCAGGCCGAACCCAACGGCCTGGCCCAGGCGTTCGTCCTGGGCGCCGACTTCATCGGCACCGACACCGCCGCCCTGGTCCTGGGCGACAACATCTTCTACGGCCCCGGCCTAGGCGCCCGCCTGCAACGCTTCACCGACATCCAGGGCGCCGCCGTCTTCGCCTACCGCGTCGCGGACCCCACGTCCTACGGCGTCGTGGAGTTCGACGCTGCCGGGCGCGCCCTGTCCCTCCAAGAGAAACCCGCCCACCCCCGCTCCAACTACGCCGTCCCGGGCCTGTACTTCTACGACAACGACGTCGTCGCCATCGCCCGCGACCTGGCCCCGTCGGCCCGCGGGGAGTACGAGATCACCGACGTCAACCGCACCTACCTCGACCAAGGACGCCTCCAGGTCGAGGTCCTCCCCCGCGGCACCGCCTGGCTCGACACCGGAACCTTCGACTCCCTCATCGAAGCCTCCGACTACGTCCGCACCATCGAACACCGCCAAGGACTCAAGATCGGCGCCCCGGAAGAGATCGCCTGGCGCAGAGGCTTCCTCACCGACGACCAACTCGTCGAGCGCGCCATCGCACTGACCAAATCCGGCTACGGCACCTACCTCCTCAGCCTCCTCGAGCAGGGACGATGACCGGACCGACGAGCGCGGTTGCTGCGCTCCGCGAGCCGAGCGCTCCAAGGAGCTCCTGGTGGCGCTACGGCGAAGCGCGTCTCGACCCCCGCCGTAACAGCCTCAACATCCTCCGACTCGTGTTCGCGCTCATGGTGCTGGTCGCCCACGGCTGGTACATGGCGGGCGAGGGCGTCGGGCTGCACATCGCGAACGAGAACCTCGGCGGCTGGGCGGTCTTCGGCTTTTTCGCCATCAGCGGGTACCTCATCACGGGCAGTCGGTTCTCGAAGCCCCTGGGCGAGTACCTCGTGCACCGGGTTGCGCGCATCTTTCCGGCGTTCATCGTGTGCCTCGTCGTCACGGCATTCGTCTTCGCCCCGGTTGCCTACCTGCGCGTGCACGGCACGCTCGACGGGCTCATGACGACACCGACAACACCGCTCAACTATGTGATCGGGAACGCGACACTGCGCATGTTCGCGTTCGACGTCGCCGGCACGCCCGGCAATGTCCCGTACCCGGCTGCGTGGAACGGCTCGCTCTGGACCCTGTACTACGAGTTCTTGTGCTACGTGGTCGTTGCTGTGCTCGGCAGCATCTCGGTATTCCGGCGCTCGATCTGGGGCATTGCAACTGCGTTCGTAGCCAGCGTCGCCTTCCAGGTCGCCCTGCCGGTCCTCTCGCCGTACCTGCAGAACAACGGTGACGTCGGCTTCATGGCCAAGCTCCTCCCGGTCTTCCTCGCCGGCGGCCTGATGCACTCCCTGCGCCACCGTGTCCCGTTGACCTGGCCTGGCGCGGTGGTGGCGCTGTCGATCTCCATGCTCCTGATCTCACAGCACAACCGCACGGGACCCCAGCTGTCGGCCCCGCTGGTGACCTACGTCATCTTGTGGGTGGGCGCGGTGCTGCCGTCACCCGAGCTGTTGAGACGTCACGACATCTCGTACGGCATCTACATCTACGCATTCCCGGTGCAACAGCTCCTCGCGATGGCCGGGGCGTACCGCTGGGGTCTCATCGCCTACGACGTCGCCGCGGCTATCGCCACCGTCCCGTTCGCCGCCGCCAGCTGGCTGCTCGTCGAGCGCCCGGTCATGCGCCGCGCTCGGCGCTCGACGTCTCACCGCGCTCAGGTCCCGACCAGGGAGATCGAGCACTCGTCCGTCGACGCCGGCTCCGCGCGGGTCGAGCAGGTAGGGCAACGCGCCGGCGAAGCGGTCGCCTAGCACCGCGCCGCCGCATTCAGCCGGAAACGCGGCGCCAAGGCAGCTTTACAGCTCAGGGATGTGCTCCTGCGCGTCGATCCAGGTCGAGAGCTGCTCGACCCCTTCGCGCAACGAGAACTCGGGGCGCCAGCCCAACACCTCGGCTGCGGTGGTGACGTCGGCCCAGGCGTGGCGGACGTCACCCTCACGGAACTGTCCAGTCACGTGAGGCATCGGCGCGCCGTAGTGCTCGGCGATGAGCTCGGCGGCACGCGCGATCGTCTGGTGCTCTCCGGATCCGATGTCGACCGTCTCGAGGGGCGGTTGGGCGATAGTGGCGGCGGCGTGGACCGCGCGTGCCACATCACTGATGAGCACGAAGTCCCGTCGGACCTGCCCGTCCTCGTAGAGCGGGATCGAGCGCCCCGCCCTCGCCATGCGACAGAACAGCGACATGATTCCGGTGTAGGGGTTGGAGAGTGACTGGCCTGGCCCGTAGACGTTCTGGAGCCGCACGACCACGGGTGCAACCCCGAGCGAGTTCGCCCACGCTCGCAGGATGTTCTCCTGGGCGAGCTTCGTGGCGCCGTAGACGCTCACGGGCGCCGGGAAGGTAGTGGCGGCCGACATGGGCAGCGGCTGGGCACCTGGAACGTCCCACTCGCCGCCGTCGAGCGATGCGCGCGTGCGTTGCGCGGGATAGATGACAGCCCCGTCGTCGGTCCGCCACGCGCCCTCCCCGTAGACGGCCCGCGAGCTCGTGAGCACGATCCTGCTCGGCAGCGCGTCGTGGCGCACCAGCGCATCGAGCATCTGGGTGGTTCCGACGACGTTGACGCTCGCGTGCCGCGTCGACTCGGAGAGCGACTGTCCCGTGCCCGTCTCGGCCGCCAGGTGGACGATGACGTCCGGTCGCGTCGTCGACAGCAGCTGGTCCCACGTCGCGGCCTCGGTGACGTCGGCCTGCACCAGCTCGACGCGGTGATCCAGTCCGGCCGGACGCTCGCGGCTCTCGTGCACCTGCGGGTGCAGGTTGTCGACCGCCACGACACGCCTGAACGTGTCAGCGAGCGCCGCAGAGGTGGCTGTCCCGATGAATCCTGCGCCACCTGTGACGACGCAGACACCGCGGTCGATCCCCGCCACTCGAGCGTTGCCCACTCGTCTCACTCCCCGTCGTCGTGCGAGCCGGGCAGGCCCCGGCCGAGCCGGGCAATTCTGTCACCATTCCCGACGCCGCTGCGCCGACGCGGCATCCTGCGACTCAGACGGTCCGCGGCATCCGGCCGAACACGTGGCCCGCAAGGACTGCGACAGCAGCGCGGTTGCCTGTCGCCACAGTGCGCGGCACGAGCGTGAGAGCGTGCAACCGGGATGTCAGGTGCCAGCGGGCCGCGCGCGAGGCCCGCCGCCAGCCGAGGCCGGCCATCTGGCGGGCGGCCATCGTGAAGTACTCCTGCTCGCCCACGAACCGGCTGCCGTCGAGCAGCTTGGCCGACGAGGCGCTCGCACTGTGGCGACGGTAGGAGAAGCAGATCTCGGGCTCCAGGAGCAGCGAACCACCGGCGGCCACGACGTCGACCACGAGCGCCAGATCCTGGATGATCGGCAGGCCGTCACGAAATCCCGTGCTCACCAGGGCTTCCCGGCGGAACGCCAGCGACGGCCAGTACAGCCAGTCGGCCCGCAGCAGGCTCGCCGCGAGCAGCTCCCCCCGGACCAGTCGACGACCGCGCCCTCGCGGCATCGCGAGGCGCTGCTTGACGCTGTCGACGAGCGTGCGGACGACAGTGCCGTTCTCATCGATCACCTGGACGCCCGGCTGGATGACGGCCGCCTCCGGAAACTGACGGTGAGCCTCGAGGACGACTTCGACGTACCTGGGCAGCAGCACGTCATCGCAGCCGAGGAGGACGACGACGTCGTGTGTCGCAAGCGTCACGCACCGACGGTAGTTCTCCGTGATGCCGACGTTCTTCTCGTGCCGCAGGTAGGTGACCCTGGCGTCGTCGAGCCGGGCGAAGTACTCACCGACAGAAGAGTCCGGATACGCGTCGTCCACGACGGTGAGCACCCAGTCCCCGCTCGTCTGCGCGAGCACGCTCCGTACCGTCTCCTTGAGCATCGCGGGATCCCCCCAGAACGGGAGCAGGATGTCGAGGGGCATCGTGGGCCTTTCGCGTGGCACGTCGGTATCGCGGCGGTGGGCAGACACCCCGCGATGGGCCACACTACGACCCGCCCGTGCGCACGAGCCGGCTCGCCGCCGCCCCGGGCGAGGTCGGTCTGTGCGGCGGATGTGCGAAGCACCCCCCCGGATGGGCCACACTGTCTGTTCATGCGAGGGATCATTCTGGCCGGCGGCTCGGGCACCCGGCTGCACCCGATCACCCTGGGCGTGAGCAAACAGCTGGTCCCGGTCTACGACAAGCCGATGATCTACTACCCGCTGTCCACCCTCATGGCCGCCGGGATCCGCGACGTCCTGGTCATCACGACCCCCCACGACGCCGACCAGTTCCACCGCCTGCTCGGCGACGGCTCCCAGTTCGGCATCTCCATCAGCTACACCGTCCAGGCCGAACCCAACGGCCTGGCCCAGGCGTTCGTCCTGGGCGCCGACTTCATCGGCACCGACACCGCCGCCCTGGTCCTGGGCGACAACATCTTCTACGGCCCCGGCCTAGGCGCCCGCCTGCAACGCTTCACCGACATCCAGGGCGCCGCCGTCTTCGCCTACCGCGTCGCGGACCCCACGTCCTACGGCGTCGTGGAGTTCGACGCTGCCGGGCGCGCCCTGTCCCTCCAAGAGAAACCCGCCCACCCCCGCTCCAACTACGCCGTCCCGGGCCTGTACTTCTACGACAACGACGTCGTCGCCATCGCCCGCGACCTGGCCCCGTCGGCCCGCGGGGAGTACGAGATCACCGACGTCAACCGCACCTACCTCGACCAAGGACGCCTCCAGGTCGAGGTCCTCCCCCGCGGCACCGCCTGGCTCGACACCGGAACCTTCGACTCCCTCATCGAAGCCTCCGACTACGTCCGCACCATCGAACACCGCCAAGGACTCAAGATCGGCGCCCCGGAAGAGATCGCCTGGCGCAGAGGCTTCCTCACCGACGACCAACTCGTCGAGCGCGCCA
>JABBOW010000187.1 GCA_012927595.1 Cellulomonas sp. | reverse complement strand
CACCCGCTGCGGCTCGGGCGCGGGCACGGTGGGGATACGGCTGCCGCCGCGGTGACAGCCGTTGTCGTCGCGCTGCTCGCGCTGCCCCTCGTGACCCTCGTCGTGCGCTCGTTGCGGACTCCGTCGGGCTGGGGGATCGACCACTACGTCGCGCTCGGGACGACCGGCGGCCGCAACGCGCTGACCGTGACGGTCTGGACTGCTGCCGCCAACTCGCTGCGCACCGCGCTCCTGGCGACTGTCCTCGCGGTCGCCGTCGGCGGGCTCGTCGCGCTGGTGGTGTCGCGCCGGCCGCGCAGCCGGGTCGGGCGGCGGACGGTGTCGGTGCTCGACGCCGTGTTCATGCTGCCGCTCGGCGTCTCGGCGGTGACCGTCGGGTTCGGGTTCCTCATCACCCTCGACCGTCCGCTCGGCATCCCCGTCGACCTGCGTACCAGCGGCCTGCTCGTGCCGATCGCCCAGGCGGTCGTGGCCGTGCCGCTCGTCGTGCGGACCGTGCTGCCGGTGCTGCGCGCGATCGACCCACGTCTGCGGGAGGCGGCCGCGACGCTCGGGGCCGGACCTGCGCGGGTGCTCGCTGCGGTCGACGTGCCGATCGCGGCGCGGGCGCTCGGGCTGGCGGTCGGGTTCGCGTTCGCCGTGTCGCTCGGAGAGTTCGGGGCCACGTCGTTCCTCGCGCGACCCGATGCACCGACCCTGCCGGTCGTGATCTTCCGGCTCATCGGGCGGCCCGGGGCGCAGAACTACGGCATGGCCCTCGCGGCGTCGGTGGTGCTCGCGGTGATCACGGCGGGCATCATGGCGGTCGCCGAGCGTCTGCGCGGCTCGGCGGACGGATCGGAGTTCTGATGGCGCAGGGACCGCGCGGGCTCCGCGTGCGGGGCCTCGTCGTGCGGTACCCCGCGGCTCGCGGCGCGGGTGCGGTGACTGCGGTCGACGATGTCACGCTCGACATCGCTCCCGGCGAGGTCCTTGCGCTCCTCGGACCGTCGGGCTGCGGCAAGTCGTCGCTGCTGCGCGCGGTCGCGGGCCTCGAACCGGCCGCCGCGGGCACCGTCGCGTGGGACGGCGTCGACCTCGCGGGTGTGCCGGTGCACCGCCGCGGGTTCGGTCTGATGTTCCAGGACGGCCAGCTGTTCCCGCACCGCGACGTCGCGGGGAACGTCGAGTTCGGGCTGCGCATGGCGGGTCTCGACCGGACCGCGCGAGCGGCGCGGGTGCGCGAGCTGTTGGGCATCGTCGGGCTCGCGGGGTACGAGCGACGCCCGATCGCGACGCTGTCCGGCGGCGAGCAGCAGCGAGTCGCCCTGGCCCGGTCGCTCGCCCCCTCGCCGCGCCTCCTGCTGCTCGACGAGCCGCTGTCCGCGCTCGACCGCGCGCTGCGCGAGCGCCTCGCGCAGGACCTCCGCGCCGCTCTCACCGCGACGGGCACGACGGCGCTCCTGGTGACGCACGATCACGACGAAGCGTTCGCGGTCGCCGACCGCATCGCGGTCATGGACGCAGGCCGGCTGCTCCAGGTCGCTGAACCGGCCGAGCTGTGGCAACGACCCATGACGCGCGAGGTCGCGGAGTTCCTCGGGTACGAGGCGTTCGTGGCGGTGGCTTCACCGGCCGCAGCGGCGCTGCGCCGGGCCGTCATCGAGCCGGTCACGTCCGTTACCTGGGACGACACGTCGGCGGCGGACAGCTCCGTCGCCAGACCCGATGCCGGGATGCTTGCCCTCGCCCCTGGCGCGCTGCTGGTGATCGGCGACGGTGTCGCGCCCGCGCCCGCGCCCGCGCCCGCGCCGCTCGGCCGTGACGAGGATGTACGCCTCCGGGGGACGGTCGTGGGCGTCGGATTCCAGCGCGGTCGGGTCGAGCTCACCGTCGAGGTCGCGGGCGTCGGTCGCGTCACTGTGCACCCGCCTGCGAGCACCCGGCTCGTCGTCGGCTCCGTCGTGGAGCTGGTTGCCGACCCGGCCGCCGTCGCGCACGTGCAACAGCAGCGGTAGAGCTCGGTCGATGGGGCGTCGTCCCCGCGAACAAGGCGCCCTGGGACGGCTTGAGGGTCAGCCGATCCGCGCCTGCCACTCGCCCGAGCCGCCGGACGGGCGGAACCCGAGCGCCACGTTGATGCCGAGCATGTGGACGTTCTCCTCGGCGTTCCAGGTGCCGATGCGTCGGGCGCCCGGCTGCTCGGCGGCGAGCCGCTGCAGGTTCGCGGTCTTGACGAGCATCCCCAGGCGGCGCCCGCGGTGCTCGGCGAGAACGAGCGTGTCGTGCTGGTGCACGAACTCGTCGGTCCACGCGGGGCGCTTGAATGCGCTGAACGCGACCAGGGCACCCGTAGGCCCGTGCACGGCGGCAGCCACGCTGTGGCGCATGCCGCGCTCGCGGAGCTCAGCCTCGGTCGCGCGGACCCGCGCGGCGTCCCACCGGTCCTCGTGGAGGTCGAGACCGCCGCCGGGGGCGTCGGTGCTCATCCGGGTCTCGAGCTCGGCGAGCTGGTCGACCCACTCGTCGGGGCACGGGTCGTCCCAGGTCACGATGCGGTAGGCGTCACCGGCCGCGGCCCTCGCGGCTGCATGCTGCCCGGCCAGGAAGGTCGGTTCGAGCGGGACGTCGAGCACCGAGTAGCGCGTGACCTGCTCGAGCTCGAAACCGTGGGCGAGCGCGAAGCGCGCACCCTCGTCGTCGGAGCGGACCAGTCCGCTGCCGGTCGAGGGCGTCAGTGTGGCCGGCCCGGGCGCCGGCTCTGATCGCTGGTCGGTCGACGCGGTCAGGGTGGTGCGACCGGCGGCTCGGGCGCCGGCGACCGCAGCGGCATGGAGCGCCGCGCCGATGCCCTGGCGTCGGGCATCGGGCCGTACCGAGATCTCGAGGTGGCCGGTATGGGTGTTGTTGTCGACTGCGAGCGAGAGCGCCGCGCTGCCGAGCACCAGCGCGGGGTCGGGCGTGACGTCCGACGCAGGTCCGGCGACGGCGACGAACCGTTCGCGGCGCACGTATCTCTGGTGCCGAAGGATGGTGAGGACCTCGTGCGGGGTGCGGGCCAGGTCGAGGTTGCCCCACGCGTCGCTGTGGGACTCGTGCTCGGCCTCGACCGCGCCGCGCAGCAGCCAGCCGTCGGGGGCGGTGAGGCTCTCGGGCAGGATGAGACGGCGGACGGTCCAGGGGGTCATGGCGTCAGCCAACCACCGGCGCAGGGGCACGGTCCACGGGTTTGTCCGGGTCCGCATCGTGATTCCGGGGACGGCTTGCCCACGCGACGGAGCCAAGCGAGCCGGCGTTCTGTCCCGGTCGGGTGCGCTCCCTGACCTGGAAGGGTGGCGATCGCCCCACCGTGTCGCCATCGCCCACGGCACCGTGCACGCACTCGGTCCTGACGGTCGGCCGTCGGGCATACGAGTCGTCCGACGTGTTTGCCGGGTTGTACGACGGCGGGGACGCGCGCTGGATCGCCTCCCGTCCGCGCCGTCGCCCCGGCGCAGCCGTCCGAACGTGCTCGCGTCCGGCGGGTGTTCCGCCGAACCCGTGCCGGCGCCCTCGTGCAGCAGCGCACCCTGCGACGCGCCGAAGGGTGACGTCCCGGCCCGCTAGAACCCCGCGGGAGCGTGCGGGCGGTACGGCTCCTCGAGCTCGCGGACCTCGTCGTCGGTGAGCGTGATCTCCAGGGCCGCCACGGCGTCGGAGAGGTGGTTCGGCTTGGTCGCCCCGATGATCGGCGCGGTGACGACGGGGTTGCGGGCGACCCACGCGAGCGCCACCTGGGCGCGGGGAACGCCGCGCGCGGCAGCCACGTGCCCGACGGCGTCGACGATCGCCCGGTCGCCCTCCACGTACAGCTGGGCACCGAACGCGTCCTTGCCGCTGCGGTTCGTCTCCGTGCCCCACTCGCGGGTCAGGCGCCCGCGCGCGAGCGGGCTCCACGGGATGACGCCGATGCCTTCGTCCGCGCAGAGCGGGTACATCTCGCGCTCCTCCTCACGGTTGAGGAGGTTGTAGTGGTCCTGCATCGACACGAACGGGGTCCAGCCGTGCGCGCGCGCGACGTGCTGGGCCTTCGAGAGCTGCCATGCGTACATGGACGACGCCCCGAGGTAGCGGACCTTGCCGGCCTTGACGACGTCGTGCAGCGCCTCGAGCGTCTCCTCTATCGGGACCGTGGGGTCCCAGCGGTGGATCTGGTAGAGGTCGACGTAGTCGGTGCCGAGCCGCCGCAGGCTGTGATCGATCTCCGCGAGGATCGCCTTGCGCGAGAGCCCGGCGCCGTTCGGTCCGTCGTGCATCCGGCCGTGCACCTTGGTCGCCAGGACGATCTCGTCGCGCCGGGCGAAGTCGGCCAGCGCGCGCCCGACGATCTCCTCGCTGGTGCCGGCGGAGTAGACGTTGGCGGTGTCGAAGAAGGTGATCCCCGCCTCGACGGCCTGCCGGATGAGCGGACGGCTGGCGTCCTCGTCGAGCGTCCACGGGTGTGTGCCGCTCGAAGGGTCGCCGAAGCTCATGCAGCCAAGCACGAGCCGCGACACGTCCAGTCCGGTGGAACCCAGCTTCACGAAGTCCATGGACGACAGTCTGCCCCGCCGTCACCGGCCACGCCGAGGCAGCCGCGTCGGCCGGCTGCATCCGCGACGGCCATCGTTTATCGGTAGTGCTGCTACGGATAACTATTGGTAGTGTCGCTCCATCATGGTTCAGACACACCGGCAGGCCCGACTCGACGGACGCTCGGAGCGTTCGCGCGCGACCCGCGCCCGCGTCGTCACCGCGGCCTCCGAGCTGTTCGTGCGGGAGGGGTACTCCGCGACGAGCATCGAGGCGCTGGCCCGCGCGGCCGGCGTCGGTGCCCAGACGGTCTACTACGGCTTCGGCACCAAGAAGGGCGTGCTCGCCGCGTGCCTCAGCGCGGCGATCGGCGACGAAGGACTCCGCGCGGTGCCGGTGCTCGAGCGCCCGACGGTGCGTGCGGTCCTCGCCGAGCCCGACCCGGACCTCCGCATCTTCCGTCAGGTCAGGGCCACGGCTGACGTGCTGGGCAGTGCCGCGGGACTGCTCAACATCGCCCGCGCTGCGGCAGCCGTCGATCCGGAGCTCGCGGCGCTGTGGGAGGACTTCGATGCCGAGCGACGCGCGGTGCTGCGGGCGCTGGTGGGTTCGCTGGCGCGCGACGGTGCTCTCCGTGCGGGGGTTGCGCCGATCGCGGCGACCGACGCGGCGGCCGTCGTGCTCGGGCCCGAGACGTGGAGCGCGCTCGTCACGCAGCGCGGGTGGCGCGCGCTCGAGTGGGCGCGGTGGGCGCACCGGCAGCTCGCCGCGGAACTGCTAGGGCGGCTGCCCGACGACGTGCGCCCCTGACCTCGGGAGCGTGTAATCTATCGGTATCGACGCTACCGAATGGTTCCTGTAGCAACGCTACAAATTTGTGCCGGCGGGCGCCGCGACAGCGACGAGGTCTGCGGCACGAGCAGCCGCCGCAGCACGAGCCCGGTGGTGACCGCCATGGTGACGGCCATGGCCGCCCCGCCGAGAAGCCCGATCACGATGATCAGGGCCGTCGACTGACCGGGCTGCCACAGCGCTGTGCTGACGGCGCTGAACGCCCCGAGGCCGAGTGCCCACGCAAGTGCCGAGGCCCCGACCCAGCGCCCAGCGTGCCTCACGTGCCGCCGGTCCTCGACCACGTGCTGCTCAGGCCGGCGATGCCCTGCGCGGTCGTGGAGGGGGAGCTCTCGGGCTGGCTCGCGGGTGACCCCTCGATCCGCGCCGCGGGCATCGCGGTGCACACCGTGCCGGAGCCGGGCACACGATGATGCTCGACAACCCGGTGGGGTCCGCCGCGGGAACGCGCCCCTGAGCACGGTGACGACGGTCGTCCTGACGCGCGTGGGTTGACGGGCCTCAGAGCGCGCGCAGCATGGTGTCGGAGCCGCCGTTGCGCCCGACGACCGAGAACCCGTGCCGTCGGTACAGCGCGCGCGCTGCGGCGTTCCCGTCCTCGACGCTGAGGCTCAGGGCCCTCCATCCGAGCTCGCGGGCCTGCTCGAGGCAGCCGGCCAGCAGAGCTGAGCCCACCCCCTGCCCGCGTCGACCGCGGATGACCCCCATGCCGATCTCCGGGATGTCGTCCGCCACATAGCCGTAGCCGGGCGCACCAGCCAGCAGCGCCCGAGCCCAGATCGCACCGAGCGGCGTCTCGCCCTCGACCGCGACAAGGCCGAAGTCGCCCGCGCGCCGCCAGCCGCCGAGGTACCGCACCGTGTGGACGTCCGCGACGACCTCGTCCCGGGTCAGGCGTGCCGTCCCGTCCCAGTTGAACGCCTCGAGGAGCATGTCGTAGAGCAGCTCGAGATCGTCACTGGTCGCTTCCCTGAGCTGCATGCCGGCGATCGTCCCACCCGCCGTCCTGAGTCGAGGGTGATATCCGTCTCCGTCGTCCAGCGCGCGCGGGCACCGACGCGGCCGAGAACGCCTCCGGTCTCGCGTTCCAACGGGCGCCTGACTACGAGCCGCCCGACTGGCCGGGCCCCCACCGCCCGCAGCAGATGCACCTGGACGTCATGGTCGAGGACCTCGAGGTCGCCGACGCCGCAGTGCGCGCGATCGGCGCACGCCGCCTGTCCGCGGTTCTGTCAGCGACACTAGGTGACAGCAACATTCGCACCATAAGGAGTCAACCGTGCCCCAGGGGACTGTCCGCTGGTTCGACGCCGAGCGGGGGTTCGGCTTCCTCGCCCTCGGGGACGAGACCGAGGACCTGTTCGTGCATGCGTCCGAGGTCATGAACGACGACGGGACGAGCCTGCTCCGCGAGGGCCAGGTCGTCGAGTTCGAGGTGGGCGAGGGGGCCCGCGGCCTGCAGGCACGTCGCGTCCGGGTCACGGGCGAGCACGCCCCGGATGCGCCCGTGGGCGTGCTCGGCACCGTCTCCTGGTACGAGCCGGGCAAGGGATACGGCTTCATCACGCCCGACGGCGGTGGCGCCGAGATCTTCGTGCACAGCTCGGCGATCGTGGTGGGAGGCGTGATCTCGGAGGGGCAGCGGGTGGCGTTCCTCGTCGTCGACGGGGAGAAGGGCCCGCAGGCGGACCACCTGCTGCCGCTCGGTGCCGATGCCGCCCGGCCGGCTGTGGCGTCCGACGGAGCGGACGGCACCGTGTCCTGGTACGACGCGGGCAAGGGCTTCGGCTTCGTCACGCCCGACGCCGGCGGCGAGGACGCCTTCGTCCATGTCCGGGCGCTAGCCGGGGGGCTGACGGAGCTGTCCGAGGGGGATCGCGTGACCTTCGACGTCGCCGCGAGCGAGCGGGGGCCGCAGGCCCGCAACGTCCGGCTCGTGCGCGGCCGGGCACACCAGGGCGCCCCCGCGACATCGGCACGCGGTCGGTCGGCCCCCCCGACGGCGTCGGCCGCCCCGAGGGGATCGGACGGCCCTGTGCGCGGCGGCGAGGGAGTCGTCACGCGCTACGACGCAGAGCGCGGTTTCGGCTTCATCGCCCCGGACGCGGGGGGTGCGGACCTGTTCGTTCACGTGTCGGTCGTGCGGGGCGCCGAAGCGCTGCAGCAGGGCGATCGGGTCCGGTACAAGGTGCGACAGAGTGATCGGGGACCGCAGGCCGACAGTGTCGAACGGGTGTGAGCTAGGCCTCGCCCTGCAGCATCTCCGTCGGAGAGGCGACGCCACATCGAGTGCGAACCCCCACACAAGAAGCACCTGGACAGTTCGCACGCCCGGCGGAATGCTGCCGACCTCCCAAGAGTTGAGTCATGCAGGCTCATGTTTGGTCCGAGCAACTTGCGCACGACGCAACCTCGGCGCAGACTTGAGCCAGCAGGACTCAACACGCGCCCGGCGGGCAGACGTCGGGCATCGGTAGACGAAGGACGAGGCAGCACACATGGCACGAGCAGTCGGGATCGACCTGGGCACCACGAACTCGGTGGTCTCCGTCCTCGAGGGCGGCGAGCCCACGGTCATCGCCAACGCTGAGGGCGCTCGTACGACCCCGTCGGTCGTCGCGTTCTCCAAGACCGGTGAGGTGCTCGTCGGCGAGGTCGCCAAGCGCCAGGCCGTCACCAACGTCGATCGGACGATCTCCTCGGTCAAGCGCCACATGGGCACGGACTGGCACGTCGCGATCGACGACAAGAACTACAACGCGCAGGAGATCTCCGCGCGCATCCTCGGCAAGCTCAAGCGTGACGCCGAGCAGTACCTGGGCGAGCCGGTGACCGACGCGGTCATCACGGTCCCCGCGTACTTCAACGACGCCGAGCGCCAGGCGACCAAGGACGCCGGCCAGATCGCCGGCCTCAACGTGCTGCGCATCGTCAACGAGCCGACTGCGGCTGCTCTCGCCTACGGCCTCGACAAGGGCAAGGAGGACGAGCTCATCCTGGTCTTCGACCTCGGCGGCGGCACGTTCGACGTCTCCCTCCTCGAGGTGGGCAAGGACGACGACTTCTCGACCATCGAGGTCCGCGCGACCTCCGGCGACAACCGCCTCGGTGGCGACGACTGGGACCAGCGGGTCGTCGAGTACCTGATCAAGCAGGTGAAGAACACCACCGGCGTCGACCTGTCCAAGGACAAGATCGCGCTGCAGCGTCTTCGTGAGGCGTCGGAGCAGGCCAAGAAGGAGCTCTCGTCCGCGACGAGCACCAACATCTCGATGCAGTACCTGTCGATGAGCGAGAACGGCCCGATCCACCTCGACGAGAAGCTCACTCGCGCGCAGTTCCAGGAGATGACCAAGGACCTGCTCGAGCGGACCAAGGCGCCGTTCCGTGCCGTCATCCGTGACGCGGGCATCAGCGTCGACGCCATCGACCACATCGTTCTCGTCGGCGGCTCGACCCGCATGCCGGCCGTCGCCGACGTGGTGCGTGAGCTGACCGGTGGCAAGGAGCCCAACAAGGGCGTCAACCCGGACGAGGTCGTCGCTGTCGGCGCCGCGCTCCAGGCCGGCGTCATCAAGGGTGAGCGCAAGGACGTCCTGCTCATCGACGTCACCCCCCTGAGCCTCGGCATCGAGACCAAGGGCGGCGTCATGACCAAGCTCATCGAGCGCAACACGGCCATCCCGACCAAGCGCAGCGAGATCTTCTCGACGGCCGACGACAACCAGCCGTCCGTGCTCATCCAGGTGTTCCAGGGTGAGCGCGAGTTCGCCCGCGACAACAAGCCGCTCGGAACCTTTGAGCTCACCGGCATCGCGCCGGCCCCCCGCGGCGTCCCGCAGGTCGAGGTCACGTTCGACATCGACGCCAACGGCATCGTCCACGTGTCCGCGAAGGACCGCGGCACGGGCAAGGAGCAGTCGATGACGATCACCGGCGGCTCAGCGCTGCCGAAGGACGAGATCGACCGCATGGTCAAGGAGGCCGAGGCCCACGCGGCCGAGGACAAGGCCCGCCGCGAGGAGGCCGAGACCCGCAACACCGCCGAGCAGCTCGTCTACTCGACGGTGAAGGTCCTCGCCGACAACGCGGACAAGGTGCCCGACGAGGTCAAGACCGAGGTGAACACCGCCATCGCCGAGCTCAAGACGGCCCTGGAGGGCTCGGACATCGAGGCAGTCAAGGCCAAGCAGACGAACCTCGCGACCGTCAGCCAGAAGATCGGCGAGGCCATCTACGCTTCCGACCAGTCGGCTGCGGCGTCCGCCCCGGCCGACGGCGCCACTGCGACCCCCGCCGCGACGGACGAGGACGTCGTCGACGCCGAGATCGTGGACGAGACCGAGGCCAAGTGAGCGACGACGAGACGCCCGGCTCCGAGGAGACCCCTCGGTTCACGGACAAGCGACGCATCGACCCGGAGACGGGCGCCGTGCGGGAGCCGCGTGCGCCCGAGGGTGGCGCCGAGGTCGACCCGCTCGCGGACCTCGACTTCGAGACGCCGGCCACGTCCGGCGAGCTCGTGCCGAGCCACCAGCTCGAGGCCGCCGAGGCGCTCGCAGCCGAACGGCTCGACGAGCTGCAGCGACGCAACGCGGCCTACTTCAACCTCGAGACGCAGTACTCCAGCTACGTCAAGCGGTCGAAGGCCGACGGGGCGATCCAGCGCGAGGAGGGCGTCCTGTCCGTCGTGGAGGCACTCATCGGCGTCCTCGACGACATCGACCTCGCGCGCCAGCACGGCGACCTGGTCGGGCCGTTCGCGGCGATCGCCGAGAAGCTCGAGCAGACGCTCCAGCGGTTCGGCATCGAGAAGTACGGCGAGGTGGGCGAGGTGTTCGACCCGACCGTCCACGAGGCGCTCATGCACGGGCACTCGCCGGACGTCACCGAGCCGACGGTCCAGGCGGTGCTGCAGCCCGGGTACCGGGTAGGTGACAGGATCGTGCGCGCTGTGCGCGTCGCCGTCGTCGACCCCGACGCCTGAGTGGCGGAGGCAAGGAAAGAGGCGCCGTGAGCGGCCAGGACTGGCTCGAGAAGGACTTCTACGCGGTGCTCGGCGTGCCCAAGGACGCCGATGCGCAGACCGTCAAGAAGGCCTACCGCAAGCTCGCGCGGATCATGCACCCGGACCACAACCCGGGTGACGCCAAGGCCGAGGCGAAGTTCAAGGAGGTCGGCGAGGCGTACGCGGTCCTGTCCGACCCGGAGCAGCGCCAGCAGTACGACCGGCTGCGCGCGATGGCCGGGGGCCCGCGGTTCGCCGCAGGCCCGGGTGGCGGTGGCGGTGGCGCAGGGTTCGAGGACCTCTTCGGCGGGCTCTTCGGTGGTGCGCAGCCGCAGGGGCAGCGGGTGCGGTACCAGCAGACCGGTGGCGGGCAGGCGGGCGGCTTCGACGACATCCTCGGCGGGCTCTTCGGTGGCGGTGGCGGGTTCGGCCAGCAGCGCGGGCCGCGTCCCGGCGCGGACCTGTCGGCCGTCACGACGCTGCCGTTCCGACAGGCCGCTGAGGGCTCGACGACCACGCTCGGCGTCGAGGGCCGGTCGATCACGGTCCGCATCCCCGCGGGGGTACGCGACGGGCAGAAGATCCGGCTGCGCGGCAAAGGCCGCCCCGGCGACCCCGGGGCGCCTGCGGGCGACCTGGAGATCACGGTGCGGGTCACGCCGCACCCCGTCTTCACGCTCGAAGGGACCAACCTCCGCGTGACCGTCCCGGTCGCGTTCGATGAGGCTGCGCTCGGGGCCCAGATCGACGTCCCGACGCTCGACGGCGGGACGGTCCGGGTCAAGGTGCCCGAGGGCACGCCGTCGGGGCGGACCCTGCGCGTCAAGGGCAAGGGCGTGACGACACCGAAGGGTGCGGGCGACCTGCTCGTGACCGTGCAGGTCATCGTGCCGCAGCGGCTGACCCCGGCCGCGCGTGAGGCCGTCCAGGCCTTCGGGATCGCGACGTCGGGCGAGGACGTCCGCGCCGATCTGCTCGCGCGGGCCAAGGTCTGAGCGGGAGCGTGCGAGGCATGATGTCCGACGACGCGCCGGTCTACGTCATCTCGGTCGCAGCCGAGCTCGCCGGCATGCACCCGCAGACCCTGCGGCAGTACGACCGGCTCGGCATCGTCTCGCCCGGTCGTGCCCGCGGGCGCGGGCGGCGCTACTCGTTGCGAGACATCGCGAACCTGCGCGAGGTCCAGCGGCTGTCGCACGACGAGGGCATCAACCTCGCGGGCATCAAGCGGATCCTCGCGCTCGAGGGTGAGGTCGAGCAGCTGATGCGCCAGGTCGAGTACCTGCGCGCGTTCGCCGAGCCGGGTCGCCGCATCTTCACGGCCGACCCCACGGGAGACGTGGTGGCGGTCCGACGCACCGAACGGCGCTCGGCGCGCCCGGTGCGGGGCGAGCTGCCCTCGCACCTGGGCTCCCTGATCCTCTGGCGACCCACCTCCCGCTGACCCACCTCTCGCTGACCCGCCCACCGCTGACCCGCCCACTGCTGAACCGCCTCCCGACCGCGCGTCGGGGGCGTGTCGGCGGTGTCGGTGAGGTGTCGGTGCGCTGTCGAAGAGCCGCTGCATCGTCGAGGCATGACACATGACCTGGTGATCGAGGCTGACGGCCTCGTCAAGCACTTCGGCCGGACGAAGGCCCTGCAGGGCGTCGACCTGGCCGTCCGTCGCGGAACCGTTCTCGGCGTGCTCGGCCCGAACGGGGCGGGCAAGACGACGGCGGTCCGCATCCTCGCCACGCTCCTGACCCCCGACGCGGGCAGCGCGCACATCGCGGGCTTCGACGTCGTCAAGAACCCCGAGAAGGTCCGGCAGCGGATCGGTCTGACCGGGCAGTACGCCTCGGTCGACGAGGACCTCACGGGCCGGCAGAACCTCGCGCTCATCGGCGCGCTGCTCGACCTCTCCCGCTCGGCAGCCCGTGCGCGGGCCGCCGAGCTGCTGGAGTGGTTCGACCTGTCCGAGGCCGCCGACCGACCCGCCAAGACGTTCTCCGGCGGCATGCGCCGGCGGCTCGACCTTGCTGCGAGCCTCGTCGGGCACCCTGAGATCATCTTCCTCGACGAGCCGACGACCGGGCTCGACCCGGCAAAGCGCGATGGCATGTGGGACGTCGTCCGGTCGCTCGTCACCGAGGGCTCGACAGTGCTCCTCACGACGCAGTACCTCGAGGAGGCCGACGCGCTCGCGGACGAGATCACGGTGATCGACCACGGCCGCGTCATCGCGCACGACACCCCCGAGGGGCTCAAGCGCATCGTCGGCGGCCAGACGCTCGAGGTGCGACCCACCGACCCGGCACGCCTCGCCGAGACCGCGACCATCCTCGCCCGCGTCTCGACCGCGGGCGCCGCCGACGAGCCCCGGCGCGGCGTGCTCGCCGTCCCGGTGTCCGACGACAGCGCCCTGGCCGCCACTGTCGAGCGCCTCGCGTCCGCGGGTATCCGCGTGACCGAGCTCGCGCTGCACCTGCCGAGCCTCGACGACGTCTTCTTCAGCCTCACGGGCCGTCCGCAGTCCGACGACGACGAGTCCGCCACCCCGACCACGAAGGAGGCCGCGTGATGTCCACCGTCACCCGCGAACCCGCGTCCGTCCCTGCCCACCAGCTGCCGACCGTCCCGATGCAGGAGCACGCCCTGGGGGCGTCGACCCGGCCGTTCCCGCTGGTCCGGCACTCGCTCTCGCTCGCCAAGCGCAGCCTCATCAAGACGTGGCGCACGCCCGAGGCCCTCATCGACGTCACGCTGCAGCCGGCGATCTTCCTCGCGATCTTCGCCTACATCTTCGGCGGTGCGGTCGCCGGCTCGACGCACGACTACCTGCAGTTCCTGCTGCCCGGGATCCTCGCCCAGACGATCGCCCAGGCGGCGATCTCGATTGGCGTCAACCTCAACACCGACCTGGAGAAGGGGATCTTCGACCGGTTCCGGTCGCTGCCGATCCCGCGTTCCGCACCGCTCGTCGGCGCTGTGCTCGGTGACGTCGTGCGCTACGTCATCGTCACGATGTCCACGCTCCTCGTGGGGTACGCGATGGGCTTCCGCCTCCAGGGCGGCGTCCTGAGCATGCTTGCGGGGTGCCTGCTCGCCGTGGCCTTCGCGCTCAGCCTGAGCTGGGTGTCGGTCTTCGTCGGGATGAAGGCCCGCACGTCGGGCGCCGTCCAGGGGATCATGTTCCTCGTGGTGATGCCGCTGAGCTTCGCCTCGAGCGTGTTCGTCACTACCAGCTCGCTGCCGGCCTGGCTGCAGGGGTTCGTCCGTGCGAACCCGTTGACGCACCTCGTCGATGCGATGCGAGGTCTGTTCCTCGGCGGTCCCGTGGCGGGTCCTGTGCTGTGGACGCTCGCGTGGTGCGCGGGGCTCCTGGTGGTATTCGTGCCGCTCGCGATGCGCGCCTACCGTCGCAGGGTCTAGGTGCCCGACGGCGCCGAGGCGACCGCGGGGTCCGCACCGCTCAGCAGAGTGGTGAGCCGCGCGGTCGCCTCGGCGCGCGTCAGCGCGGCGGCCAGCGCGCGCAGCGCGACGCGCGCCCCGGCGGCGCCCCCCGCCCCCCCGCGCGCCCCCGCCGGCCGCCCGAGCACCCACCCGCGGTGGGAGCCCAACCCCCACGCGCG
>JABBOW010000175.1 GCA_012927595.1 Cellulomonas sp. | reverse complement strand
CGGTGGACCCCGCGTGTCCGCCGCCTCGCTTGGTCTTGATCGCGTCCATGAGATCGCTCTTGCGCATCTTGGACGTGCCCGCGACGCCGAGCTGGGCGGCAAGCACCTGCAGCTCGGGCAGGCGCAGCGTGGAGATCGCAGCGCCTCGGGCGGATCCACCGGTGTTGGCGTTCCCGGTGGACTCGATGGTGTCTGTCACGAAGGACCCTTCCCCCTCGTCATCGGCCGACGTCCGGAATCGGATCGTGGCCTACGCCCGGGCGTGGATGCCGGGACGATGATGGCGCCTCACGTGCTGCGTACAACGACGTCTGCGCACGTGGGCTGGATCGCTCCCGCTGGTCGTAACTCTCGCGACATCCGTCGCCAGATGGACTTCAGAACATCTGGAGCGCGGCACGCCGGAATGGAGCACGAAGTCCGGGGAACAACTAATCCTAGCACCGCGACAACCACGGTCGTCGCGGGACCCGGCTCGTCGGGCGTGGCGTTCACCATGGGCTGACGTCAACCGACCTGCCAGGCACGCGCCCCGTCGAGGTCGACGCCCGGCCGAAGCACGCGCCAGCCGCCCATCTGGCCGCCGAACGCAGCCGCGATCGCCTCGTCCGCGTCGGTACGGCCGTCATCGGTCCGGCGCGCGAGCGCGAGGACCGTCGGTCCGGCGCCCGAGACCACCGCCGCGACCCCGCGCGCGCGCAGAGCGTCGACGAGTGCGAGGGAGTCAGGCATGACGGCCCTGCGGTAGCCCTGGTGCAGACGATCCATCGTCGCTGGAAGCAGCAGCTCGGGGTGTCGGCCGAGCGCCTCGACCAGAAGCGCGGCGCGTCCGGCCTGCGCCGCGGCGTCCGGGTGCGGGACGGTCGCCGGGAGAACATCACGGGCGGTCTTCGTCGCGAGCCGGAAGGTGGGCACGATGGCCACGGGCTCGATGTCGGCGTGCAGGGTGAGCCGGACCGCGCGAGGGCGGACCGCCGTCGGAACCGCGTCGTCGGCCTCGAGCCACGCGATCGTGGCACCACCGAGGATCGCGGGAGCGGCGTTGTCCGGATGACCCTCGAGAGCGCAGGCGATGGCGAGGACAGCATCGTCATCGAGCGCCTCAGGCTCGACGAGCAGAGCTCGCGCGAGCAGCACGCCGCCGACGGCGGCTGCCGCCGACGAGCCGAGCCCCCGGCCGTGCGGGATGCGGTTGACGCACGTCAGGTGCAGGCCGGTCTGCGGCGCCCCGACGTGGTCGAGGGCGAGCCGCAGCGCTCGCACGACGAGGTGGTCCGCACCGAGCGGGACCGATCCCGCACCCTCGCCTGTGACCTCGACCACGACGTCGGCCGATCCGAGCGCACGCACGTCGAGGTCGTCGTACAGCGCGAGCGCGAGGCCCAGGGCGTCGAACCCTGGGCCAAGATTCGCGCTCGTCGCCGGCACGCGGACCCGTGCGTGGTCGTGCCCCAGTCGCATCTGCTGCCCCGCTCAGCCGAGCTCGAGCGCGTCGGCGATCGCGACGACATCGGCGGACACGCGCATCGTCGTGACCTCAGAGCCGTCCGCGGTGCGCAGGGCCCACTGCGGGTCCTTGAGCCCGTGACCGGTGACGGTCACGACGATGCGTGCACCCGCGGGGACACGGCCCTGGGCGGCGAGCGCGAGGATGCCCGCGACGCCCGCAGCCGACGCGGGCTCGACGAACACGCCGACCTGGCTCGACAGGATCCGGTGGGCCACGAGGATCTGCTCGTCCGTGACAGCCTCGATGAGGCCGCCCGAGGTGTCGCGCGCGTCGATCGCCTGCTGCCACGACGCAGGGTTCCCGATCCGGATCGCGGTGGCGATGGTCTCGGGTTCCGTGACCGGGTGGCCCAGCACGATGGGGGCGGACCCCGCAGCCTGGAAGCCCCACATCGCCGGGGTCCGGGTCGCGACCGGCGGCAGCGAGCTGCCCGCGTCGAGGCCCGCGTACTCACGGTAGCCCTTCCAGTACGCGGTGATGTTGCCTGCGTTCCCGACGGGCAGGGCGTGGATGTCGGGAGCGTCACCGAGCGCGTCAACGACCTCGAAGGCGCCCGTCTTCTGACCCTCGATCCGGTCGGGGTTGACCGAGTTCACGAGCTCGACGGGGTACGCCTCCGCGAGCTTGCGGGCCGCGACCAGGCAGTCGTCGAAGTTGCCGTCGACCTGCAGGAGCCGGGCCCCGTGCGCGATCGCCTGGCTCAGCTTGCCCATCGCGATCTTGCCGTCGGGGACCAGCACCGCGCAGATCATGCCCGCGGCGGTCGCGTACGCCGCAGCCGACGCGGAGGTGTTGCCCGTCGAGGCGCACACCACGACCTTCGCTCCCCGCCCGGCGGCCGAGGAGATCGCGGTCGTCATCCCGCGGTCCTTGAACGACGCTGTGGGGTTCATCCCCTCGACCTTGAGGAACACGTCCGCCCCGGTGAGCGCGGAGAGCGCAGGGGCTGGGACGAGCGGCGTGCCGCCCTCCCCGAGCGTGATCACGCGTCGCTGCACGTGCTCCGGCAGACGCTCGGCATACTCGGCGATCACACCTCGCCACTGGTGTGCCATCAGGCTCCCTCGACTCGCAGGACAGAGATGACGCGACGCACGGAGTCGAGGTCGGCGATCGCGGCAACCGTGCCCGCGAGCGCCTCCTCGGTGGCCTCGTGCGTCGTGATGATGAGGAGCGCGACGCCGTCGCGACCCTGCGCACCGGGCAGCTCGGGCGCCTGACGGATGGCCTCGATCGAGACACCGCGGACGCCGAGCGTCGTCGCGACCTGCGCGAGCACCCCCGGACGGTCGGTCACGTCGAGACGGATCTGGTAGCGCGTGCGGGCGGCCGACGCGGGCAGCACCGGCAGCGCGGCGTACGACGACTCGACCGGGCCTCGGCCCCCGAGCACGCGGTGCCGAGCGACCGAGACGACGTCGCCGAGCACCGCCGAGGCCGTGGGCACCCCACCAGCCCCGCGCCCGTAGAACATGAGCTCGCCCGCTGCCGCCGCCTCGACGAACACGGCGTTGAACGCTCCACGGACGCCCGCGAGGGGGTGGCCGACGGGGACGAGCGACGGGTGCACGCGCACCTGGATGCCGTTCCCCTGGCGCTCGGCGATCGCGAGCAGCTTGATGACGTAGCCGGTGCGCTCGGCCCAGGCCACGTCATCGGCCGTGACGGAGCCGATGCCCTCGCGGTCGACGTCGTCGATCGACACCCGGGTGTGGAACGCGAGCGAGGCGAGGATCGCGGCCTTCGCCGCGGCGTCGTACCCCTCGACGTCCGCTGTCGGGTCTGCCTCGGCGTAGCCGAGCGCCT
The DNA here is from genome assembly GCA_012927595.1 of Cellulomonas sp. Lineage (GTDB taxonomy): Bacteria > Actinomycetota > Actinomycetes > Actinomycetales > Cellulomonadaceae > Cellulomonas_A. Next base: position 10,931 of record JABBOW010000175.1, on the reverse strand, counting down.
GGGCCTCGGCGACTGCGGCATCAAGGTCGAGCCCCTCGGTCGCCATCCGGTCGAGCACGTAGTTGGTCGTGCCGTTGAGGATGCCCAGGACCCGCAGCACGCGGTCGCCGACGAGCGACTCGCGCACGGGTCGGACGATCGGGATCGCGCCCGCGACGGCGGCCTCGAAGTACAGGTCCACCTGCGCGGCGTCCGCGGCGGCGTACAGCGTCGGACCGTCCTGCGCGAGGAGCGCCTTGTTGGCGGTGACCACCGCAGCGCCGTGGGCGATCGCGGTGAGCAGCAGGCTGCGCGCGGGCTCGATGCCCCCCATGACCTCGACGACGACGTCGGCCCGCGTCACGAGCTCGGCGGCGTCCGTCGTCAGCAGCGCGCGGTCGACGATCGGGTCGCGGGCGGCCGTCAGGTCGCGCACAGCGATCCCGACGAGCTCGAGCGGAGCGCCGACGCGAGCCGCGAGGTCGGCGGACTGCGTCACGAGCAGGCGCACGACCTCGGTGCCGACGACCCCGGAGCCGAGGACAGCGATCCGCAGCGGTTCCCGTCGCGGCTGCGAACGCCCGGCAGCCGCCTGCCCATCAGGAGCTGTCACTGCGTCCGCCTCCGTCTCCGGGCCGCACCCGGTCGGTCGTCATGGTCAAGGAGCCCGGTCAACGGTGCGCCTCGCGACGCTCGCCGGACCGCCTCACAGGATAGGGGGCGTCAGCCCTGGTCGAGGGCCAGGAGGTCGTCCTCGGTCTCACGGCGGACGAGCACCCGGCTCTCGCCGCCGGTCACCGCCACGACGGGCGGGCGTGGGACCTGGTTGTAGTTGGACGCCATCGAGCGCCCGTAGGCACCTGTCGCGGGCACTGCCAGCAGGTCGCCCGGTGCCACGTCGGCGGGCAGCTGCACCTCGTGAACGACGATGTCGCCGCTCTCGCAGTGCTTGCCCACGACGCGGCACAGCACCACGGGCGCCGTGCTCGTGCGCGACGCGAGCTCGGCGTGGTAGTGCGCGCCGTACAGCGCGGGGCGCAGGTTGTCGCTCATGCCGCCGTCGACCGAGACGTACGTGCGCACCCGCCCGTCGTCGAGCGTCACGGGCTTGACCGTCCCGACCGTGTAGAGCGTGCAGGTCGTGGGTCCGACGATGGCCCGACCAGGTTCGACGGAGATGCGCGGGAGCGCCGTGCCGAGCTCGACGCACGCCGCCTCGACCGCCGCGGCCATGTCCTTCGCGATGCGGTCCGGGTCGAGCGGGACATCGCCCGGCAGGTACGCGATGCCGTACCCGCCGCCCAGGTCGACCTCGGGCACGAGGTAGCCCGTCTGAACGGCCAGCTCGGCGCGCAGCCGCAGGACCTTGCGCGCGGCGACCTCGAAGCCCGACGGGTCCAGGATCTGCGAGCCGATGTGCGAGTGGAGGCCGAGCAGGCGCAGCTCGGGGCGGGCCAGCACCGCGCGCAGCGCCGCGAGGGCGGGGCTGGGCTCGCCGTCCGGTCCGGGGACGAGGGACAGACCGAACTTCTGGTCCTCGTGCGCGGTCGAGATGTACTCGTGCCCGCCGGCATGCACCCCGGTCGTGACCCGGACCATGACGGGTGCAGGGTCGCCGCGACGTTCGCGGACGGCAGCAGCGATCCGCTCGACCTCGCCGAGGGAGTCGACGATGAGCCGCCCGACGCCGGCTTCGAGTGCGCGGCCGATCTCTGCATCGGACTTGTTGTTGCCGTGCAGTCCGATGTCCGCCCCCGGCACACCCGCGCGCAGGGCGACAGCGAGCTCGCCGCCGGTGGCGGTGTCGACGCGCAGACCCTCCTCGTGGGCCCAGCGCGCGACCGCGACGGACAGGAACGCCTTCCCCGCGTAGTACACGTCGACGTCGGTCCCGATCGCGGTGAACGCCGCCGTGAACGCCGCGCGGAAGGCGCGGGCCCGCGCCCGGAAATCGGCCTCGTCGAGTACGTATGCCGGTGTCCCGTGCTGGGCCGCGAGCGCGCGCAGGTCGACGCCCGCGACCGCGAGCGCGCCGTCGGCCACGCGCGCAGTGCCGCTCGACCAGGGCGCGCCGGTCACATCCGCTCCGGCGCGCTCACGCCCAGCAGGTCGAGCCCGTTCGCGAGCACCTGACGGGTCGCGTCGTTGAGCCACAGCCGCGTGCGGTGGGTGTCCGAGACGACCTCGTCGCCGAACGGCGCGACCCGGCGCTGGTCGTACCCCTTGTGGTACGCCCCGGCGAGCTCCGCCAGGTAGCGCGCGACGCGGTGCGGCTCGCGCAGCGCCGCAGCATGCGCGACGACGCCCGGGAAGCCGGCGATCTGCCCGAGCAGCACCGACTCCGAGGGGTGGTCGAGCAGGGTCGCGTCGAAGCCGTCAGCCCGGTCGACGCCCGCCTCGGCTGCGTTGCGCCCGACGTTGACCGTGCGGGCATGCGCGTACTGCACGTAGAAGACCGGGTTGTCGTTCGTCGCGGTCACGAGCAGGTCGAGGTCGATGTCGAGGGTCGAGCTCGCGGCGGACCGGGCGAGCTCGTACCGGGCGGCGTCGATCCCGACCGCGTCGACGAGGTCGTCGATCGTGACGATGTTGCCCGCGCGCTTCGACATCCGGACGGGCTGGCCGTCCTTGACGAGGTTGACCATCTGGCCGATGAGGATCTCCAGGTTGACCCACGGGGTGTCCCCGAAGGCCGCGCACATCGCCATCATGCGGCCGATGTACCCGTGGTGGTCCGCGCCGAGCATGATGATCACGCGGTCGAAGCCGCGCTCACGCTTGTTGAGGTAGTACGCCAGGTCCCCCGCGATGTAGGCGGCGTTGCCGTCCGACTTGACGATGACGCGGTCCTTGTCGTCCCCGAACCCGGTCGTGCGCAGCCACGTGGCGCCGTCGGCCTCGTAGATGTGGCCGAGCTCGCGCAGCCTCGCCACGGCCCGCTCGACCGCTCCCGACTCGTGCAGCGAGTCCTCGTGGAAGTAGACGTCGAAGTCGACCCGGAAGTCGTGCAGCTTGGCCTTGATCTCGTCGAACATCTGGTCGACGCCGCGGGACCGGAACACCTCCTGCGCCTCGGCCTCGGGCAGCGTGCGCGGGTCCGGCTGGCCGTCGGCGACCGCGGTGGCGATGACGGAGTCGGCGATGTCGGAGATGTACTGACCGCCGTAACCGTCCAGGGGCGCTTCAGCACCCATGGCGCGGGCGAGCAGCGACCGGGCGAAGCGGTCGATCTGCTCGCCGTGGTCGTTGAAGTAGTACTCCCGGGTGACCTCCGCGCCGGCCGCCTGCAGCAGCCGCGCGAGCGAGTCACCCACGGCCGCCCAGCGCACACCTCCGATGTGGAGGGGCCCGGTCGGGTTCGCCGAGACGAACTCGAGGTTGATGCGCTCGCCCGCGAGCACTGTGCCGCGTCCATAGGCAGGACCGGCGTCGACGACAGTGCGGGCGAGCTCCCCAGCCGCGGCCGTGTCGAGGGTGATGTTCAGGAAGCCGGGACCGGCGACGTCGACCTTCGCGACGCCCGGGTAGTCCTCGAGGCGGCGCGCAAGCTCCTCCGCGAACGCACGGGGGTTCGTGCCCGCCAACTTGCCGAGCTGCATCGCGACGGTCGTCGCCCAGTCGCCGTGCTCGCGCTGGCGGGGTCGCTCGACGTGCACCTGCGCGGGCACGGCAGACGGGTCGAGCACGAACGTGCCGTCCTCGACGGCGGCCACAAGGGCAGCACGGACGGCCTCGGAGAGCTCAGCGGGGGTCACCGGACAAGGGTAGCGAGCCGTCGGCGGGCCCTCGTCCGCCCCACGTGTCCTCGAGCATGGCGGGCCGGCACGCGACCCAGCCCGCCGCGAGGAGCACCGCGAGGGTGCCGAAGAGCAGCCCGAACGGCAGCTCCCAGCAGCCCGTCGAGGCGTAGAGGACACCGACGAGCAGCGGGCCGACGGCCGCTATCGCGTAGCCCACCCCCTGCGTGAAGCCCGAGAGCGAGACGGCACCGGCCGACGTGCGGGTCCGCAGGTTGATGAGCGTGAGCAGCAGTGGGAAGGTGCCCGGACCGAGCCCGATCAGCACCATCCAGAGCCCCACCGCGGCCCTCGGGGCGAGCAGGAGCCCGGTGTAGCCCACGACGAAGCAGCCGACGAAGGTCGTGGCGACCCAGAACGGGTTGCGCAGCCGGGTCGCGAGGAGCGGCACGCCGAGCGACGCGGGCAGACCGAAGATCGCGAACACGGCGAGCCAGCGGGCCCCCGCAGCCTCGCCGTATCCCGCGTCGACGAGGATCTGCGGGATCCAGGCGAACATCGTGTACGAGTTGAGCGAGTTCATCCCGAACGTCAGGGCAAGGCCCCACGCGAGCGGGCTGCGCCACACGCGGCCCTCGCCGCGGTGCCGGGAGTCGAGCGCAGGGGTGTGCCGCGGCGATCTGCTCAGCACGCCTGCGAGGGCTGCGCGAGCCGTCGCCGAGCGCACGACGACGGCGAGCCACGGGAGCGCTGCGACGATGCCGACGACGCCCCAGGACCCGAGCGCGACGCGCCAGCCGAGCCGGTTCGCGAGGGGGACGGCGAGCAGCGGCGGGATCGCCGTGCTGAACGACATCGCGACCGAGTAGACGGCGGTGACGGGCCCGATCCGGTCGGGGAAGTACCGCTTGACGAGCGGCGGGAGCAGAACATTGCCCATCCCCATGCCCGCGAGCGCGATGACGGACCAGCCGAGGAAGCCGGCCGGGGTCGTCGCGGTCGAGCGTGCGACCTCGCCGAGCACCGAGACGAGCGTGGCGACGACGAGGGTCGGCTCAAGCCCGAGGCGACGCGACACCATCGGTGCGAGCGAACCGAACAGCGCGAACGAGGCGACGGGGATGGTGCCGAGCAGGCCGGCGAGCGTCGGGGAGAGCGCGACGTCGACGCGCACGGCATCGAGGATCGGGCTCACGGCGGCGACCGCGATCCGCAGGTTGAGGGCCACGAGCACGATCCCGACGAGGACGACGACGCGGCCCCGCCACCAGGCGGTGTGCCCTGTGAGTAACATCCGGACCAACTTCACGCTCGGTCTGACGGCGTCGGGGCGAGTGGTGCTGCACCGGCACATGTGACAAGGAGAATACCTGGGATGATTCGTCGCACCGGATTGATCGACGGCGCGGTCGACACGCTACGTGACCGGATCACCGCGGGTGAGTGGCCGGTCGGCGCGCGCATCCCGCCGGAACCGGCCCTCGCGGCACTCCTCGGGGTCGGCCGCAACACCGTGCGTGAGGCTGTGCAGTCCCTGGTGCACGCCGGGCTGCTCGCACGGCGCCAGGGGTCCGGCACCTACGTGCTCTCGACCTCCGAGCTCACCGTCACCATCGGCCGGCAGATCGCGGACGCGCACCAGCGCGACGTCGTCGAGGTCCGACGCAGCCTCGAGGTCGAGGCCGCCCGGCTCGCCGCGAACCGGCGGACCGCGACCGACGTCGCCGTGCTGCTCCAGATGCGGGATGCGAGGGCGCACGCGCACGCCCTCGGGGACATCGAAGCGATGGTCTCGACCGACCTCGAGCTGCACCTGGCGATCGCACGCACAGCCCGGAACCCTGTGCTGCTCTCGCTCTACGAGAGCCTCCTCGACGCCATCAGCGTGAACATCCGGTTCAACTTCGAACGGCCCGCATCCAACGGGTCGGACGACACAGGCCACGACGACCTCGTCGCAGCGATCGGTGCGGGCGACGAGCCGCGCGCAGTCGCGGAGGTCGAGACGTACCTCTCGAGGCAGCTCGCGCGCGGCTGAGCTCCGCCGATCACCAGCACGTGCCCGCACCCGCCCGCCGACGCGTGCTGGTAGTCTCGTGCACCGCATCAACTGCTGGTCGATCGGTCTCTTCCTCGGAAGCATCCGCGGAGTCGGGCCGGAAGGTTCGCCGTTGTCGCCGGCCCGCGTAGCTCAGTGGATAGAGCGTCCGCCTCCGGAGCGGAAGGCCGAAGGTTCGAATCCTTTCGCGGGCACCCCTCATCGCGTGGCACGAGTTCGTGCCGTCGAAGACCCCCTCGTGCGAGACCGGATCACCGTGTGACGCGGCCTGCACCGCCGAGGCGACTCCCCGGGGAGGATCCATGAGTCATGTCGAGCTGTTCGCACTCGTCGTCGGCGCCGTCGGGATCACCGCGCTGTGCCGCCGCTTGGGCTGGCCTCCGCCGCTCGTGCTCGTTGCGGCCGGACTCGTGGTCTCGTTCGCGCCGGGTGTGCCGCGCTTCGAGGTCGACTCGAGGATCATCCTCGAGTTCGTGCTGCCCCCGCTGCTCTACTCCGCAGCCCTGTCGTCGTCGTATCAGGACTTCCGCCGGGCACGGAACTCGATCTTGCGGCTCGGCGTCGGGCTCGTGCTCGTCACCGCGGCCGCGGTCGCCGTCGTCGCCTGGGCCATCGTGCCCGAGCTGCCGATCACGGCGGCCCTCGTCCTCGGTGCTGTCGTCGCACCGCCGGACGCGGTGGCCGCCGTCGCGGTCGGCCGCAGGCTCGGTCTGCCGCGGCGGGTCATGACGCTCCTCACCGGCGAGAGCCTGATCAACGACGCGACGTCGCTCACGCTGTACAAGGTCGCGATCGCGGGCGTTGCGACCGGAGCGACCGTCCCGTCCACGGGCCTGCGTGTCTTCACGGTCGCGGTGCTGGTCGGCACCGGGCTCGGCCTCCTCATCGGCTGGATCGTGCACCGGTTGCGCCTGCACCTCGACGACCCTGTGGTCGCGTCCACGATCGGGCTCCTGACGCCGTTCGCCGCCTACTGGGCTGCGGAGACGCTCGGCGGTTCGGGTGTTCTCGCGGTCGTCGCTGCCGGCCTCTACCTCGGCCACACCTCGCCCGAGGCGGGGTACGCGACGCGGTTGTACGAGACGCCGGTGTGGTCGACCGTCGACCTGCCGCTCGAGGCGTTCACGTTCGCGCTCATCGGCGTCCAGCTCAAGTGGGTGCTCGGCGACGTCATCGCCTCCGACCAGGGGCTCGGCATCGCGGTGGCACTCTCGCTCGCCGTCCTCGCCACCGTGGTCCTCGTCCGCCCGCTGTACGTTTTCGCGACCGCGCGAGTGGCCCTGATCCGTCTGCGCGGCAGCCACCGCACGCCGCACGAGGCACTCGCGACCGCCGAGCACGCCGTCGTCTCGTGGGCGGGGATGCGTGGGGTCGTGACCCTCGCCGCCGCGGCCGCGATCCCGGTGACCGTCAACGGGGCACCGTTCCCCGCACGGGCGACCCTCCAGCTGGTCGCCTACGCGGTCGCGATCGGGACCCTGCTGATGCAGGGGCTCAGTCTGCCGTGGGTCATCCGCCGCCTGAGCGTCGAGGAGCACGACGACGCCGAGCGCGACGCGGCACAGGAGGCCGAGCTCCGCCTCGCGACCGCGGCGGCCGCGCAGCGGGTCATCGAGAGCAAGACGGCCGCGTGGTCGCGGGAGCTGGGCGCCACGCACGCGCAGGCCGTGACCGACGCCCTCGTGCGCGCAGGGAACGTGCGCGCACAGGCTGCAGCCGCGATGCTCGACCCAGCGCGGGGCGACGACGACCCCGCCCTCGTCGGCGCACCCGCCGCCCCGGTCCGGGGCAAGCGAGGCCACCGGCTTCGCCGCGACATCCTTGCCGCACAGCGCCAGGTGCTCGTCGCACGACGCGACGCCGGCGAGCTGGATGAAGCAGTGATGCGGCGCGTGCTGCGGGAGCTCGACCTCGAGGACGAGCGGATGACCGCGTCCTGGCTCAACCGCGTGTGACCTTCACCACAGGACTTTAGACACATCGAATCGGGCAATGCGTCGCATAGCCTGGTGCACGAGGTCAACGGAGATCTCGTTCACTCACCGACAACGTGGGGAGCACCCCGTGACCAGTTTGACCACCCCTGACGCCGCAATTGCTGGTGCCATCGACCAGCTCGTTGAGGGCGCGACCAAGGCCCTTGCAGAATATGCACGCTTCACCCAGGAAGACATCGACCACATCGTGCGGAAGGCGTCCGTCGCGGCGCTGAACCAGCACGGTGAGCTCGCGCTCCTGGCGGTCAACGAGACCGGCCGCGGCGTGTTCGAGGACAAGGCCGTGAAGAACATCTTCGCGTGCGAGCACGTCACCAACTCGATGTCGACGCTCAAGACGGTCGGCGTGATCAACCGCGACGACCTGGCGGGCATCATCGAGATCGCCGAGCCCGTCGGGGTCATCTGTGGCGTCACGCCCGTGACCAACCCGACGTCGACCGCGATCTTCAAGGCGCTCATCGCCCTCAAGACGCGCAACCCGATCATCTTCGGGTTCCACCCCAGCGCGCAGCAGTCGTCGGTCGCCGCGGCCCGCGTCGTCCGCGACGCGGCCGTCGCCGCCGGCGCACCCGAGAACTGCATCCAGTGGGTCGAGGAGCCGTCGCTCGCAGCGACGTCCGCGCTCATGAACCACCCGGGTGTCGCGCTCATCCTGGCGACCGGCGGCAACGCGATGGTCCGCGCCGCGTACTCGTGCGGCAAGCCGGCACTCGGCGTGGGCGCCGGGAACGTGCCCGCGTACATAGAGAAGACTGCAAAGCTCAAGCGCGCGGTCAATGATGTCGTCCTGTCCAAGGCGTTCGACAACGGAATGATCTGCGCATCCGAGCAGGCCGTCATCATCGACGATGATATCTACGACGCTGCGATGACCGAGTTCGACATCCTGCACGCGTACCGCGTGAACAAGAAGGAGAAGGTGCTCCTTGAGAAGTTCATCTTCGGCGTCGAGGCCAAGGGAAAGAACTGCGGCGAGGCCAAGCTCAACGCGTCGGTCGTCGGGCAGCTGCCCACCTGGATCGCGGAGAAGGCCGGCTTCACTGTCCCGGCCGACACCTCGATCATCCTCGCCGAGGTCAGCGGGGTCGGTCCGGACGAGCCGCTGACACGCGAAAAGCTGTGTCCGGTGCTTGCCGTGCTGCGCGCCAAGACGACCGAGCAGGGCCTGACCTACGCCGAGCAGATGGTCGCGTTCGACGGTCTCGGCCACTCGGGTGCGATTCACACGCAGGACGACGCGCTCATCGAGGAGTTCGGCAGCCGGGTCAAGGCGGTGCGCATCATCGTCAACGCGCCCTCGTCGCTCGGGGGCATCGGCGACATCTACAACTCGTTCATCCCGTCGCTGACCCTGGGCTGCGGCTCCTACGGCCACAACTCGGTCTCCAACAACGTCTCGGCGGTGAACCTGGTGAACATCAAGCGGATCGGTCGACGGAACAACAACCTGCAGTGGTTCAAGGTCCCGGCCAAGACGTACTTCGAGCCGAACGCGATCCGCTATCTCGCCGACATGGCTGACGTCGAGCGCGTCACGATCGTCACCGACTCGACGATGACGACCCTCGGCTTCGTCGACAAGATCATCGACGTCCTGGGCCGCCGGTCGAACAAGGTCGCGCTGCAGATCATCGACCAGGTCGAGCCCGAGCCGAGCGTCAAGACCGTGCAGGCCGGTGCCGCGCAGATGCGCCACTTCCGTCCCGACACGATCATCGCCCTCGGCGGCGGCTCGCCCATGGACGCCGCGAAGGTCATGTGGCTGCTGTACGAGCACCCCGAGATGGTCTTCTCCGACCTCAAGCAGAAGTTCTTCGACGTGCGCAAGCGCGCGTTCAAGTTCCCCGTGCTGGGTGAGCTCGCCAAGCTCGTGTGCATCCCGACCACGTCGGGCACGGGCGCGGAGGTCACGCCGTTCGCGGTCATCTCCGACCCGGAGACCGGCAAGAAGTACCCGCTCGCGGACTACGCGCTGACACCCACGGTCGCGATCATCGATCCGATCCTGACCGCGAAGATGCCGCGCTCGCTCGCTGCCGACTCAGGGTTCGACGCCCTGACGCACGCGACCGAGGCCTACGTCAGCGTGTACGCGAACGACTTCACCGACGGCATGGCGCTCCAGGCGATCCGCCTGATCTTCGACAACCTCGTCCAGAGCGTCAACGGCGTCCCGGAGACCCCCGAGACGGCAGCGGCGCGCGAGAAGATGCACAACGCCGGGACGATCGCGGGCATGGCGTTCGGCAACGCGTTCCTCGGGATCGTGCACGCGATGGCCCACGTCGTCGGCTCGACGTTCCACCTGGTGCACGGCCGCACGAACGCGACCCTGCTGCCGCACGTCGTCCGCTACAACGGGACGGTCCCGACCAAGCTGACGAGCTGGCCGAAGTACGAAAGCTACGTCGCGCCGGAGCGGTTCCAGCAGATCGCGGCCATGCTCGGCCTGCCGGCGACGACGCCTGCCGAGGGTGTCGAGTCGTACGCTCTCGCGCTCGAGTCGCTGCGGGCCAAGGTCGGGATCCCCGCGTCGTTCCAGGCGCAGGGAGTCGACGAGCAGGACTTCATCGGTCGCCTCGACGAGGTCGCCATGGGCGCCTACGAGGACCAGTGCGCACCCGCCAACCCGCGGATGCCGATGCTGGCCGACATGAAGGACATCATGGCCGCCGCGTACTACGGCACGTCGCTGGGCGAGGTGCGCAGCCGTCGGGAGCTCCCGGCCGCGGTCGCCGAGGTCGCCGAGCCCGCCCAGGCCGCTGCGCCGACCGAGGATGGTGTCGTCACGGCCTGACTCATCAGCGCCTGACTGAGCGCCCCGCCCCGCAGATCACCGCGGCGCGGGGCGCTCGCACGCCCAGGCCCGTCACCTGACCTGGGCCAGGACCTGCGACAAGGCACACTGGTGGAAGCACACCCGATCAACGACCCCTTCAGGAGGCGCTCGTGCGCATCGCGACCACGCTGAACGCCCGCACGGCCGCCTCGCTCGCCGCGTGCGCCGTCGCGGTGACCCTGGCGGTCGCCGGGTGCTCGCAGGTGCGCGACCAGGCCGGCGCGTTGACGACGCCGGCGCGGTCCGCGGTGGCGAGCGCACAGGCGCTCGCCAGCGGCGTCGCGGCTGGGGTCGACCGCGCACGCGCGGCGCGGGCG
>JABBOW010000028.1 GCA_012927595.1 Cellulomonas sp. | reverse complement strand
CCGGGCGGGCTCGGGCAGCTCGCGCCGCTCGAGTGGCTCGATGCCGCCGCCGTGACCGGCGTGATCGCCGCGAACGGGTACCCGGCGGATGTTCGCGGCGGTGACCCGATCACCGGCCTTGAGGACGCCGACGCGCTGCCCGGCGTGCACGTGCTGCACGCGGGGACGGCTCTGGCGCACGACGCCGACGGCGACCACCTCGTCGCGGCGGGCGGCCGGGTGCTGTCGGTCGTCGGCGTCGGAGCCGACCTGCCGGCCGCCCGCGCGGCCGCGTACGCCGGGGTCGAGCGCATCGGGCTGCCCGGGTCGCACCACAGGACGGACGTCGCGCTCCTCGCCGACTGACCGCGTGGCAGCTGTGTGACTGCCGTGCGCGGGCACGGCACGGCCCTGGCGTCTCCCAGGGCGATGGCTCGATCCCGCGATTCCTCAACCGCGCCGGCCCGCGCGACGTGTCGCCTGCCGTCCGGGACCCGCACCGCTTCGCGGCACACCGTGCGTCAGTTCACTGACGTGCAGAGCGAACCATCCGGTCATGGCGATGTGCGAGCACGGATGGTGTTGGCTATCAGCCGCCGGGCGCGCCGCAGACCTCTACACGCGCGGCCGCCCTCGCCGCGCGACAGTTGTGACCCTCTACTGGACGAGTGTCAGTCGCTCCTCGTCAGTGTCTGCAGGAGTCGCAGGAGTGTCGCTCGGTCGTCTTCACAGAGCGGGCTGAGAAGTTCGTCGAGTACGCCGCCCGCGACGGCGTGACCGTCTGTGAGCACCTGGCGGCCCTCGTCGGTGAGGGTGTGCTCGATGCGCCGCCCATGACCGGCGCTCCGCGCAATCAACCCGCGGTCGTCCAGCCGATTCGCCAGAGTCCCGAACGCTTGATCGCTCTGAAAAGTCACGACAGCCAGGTCGTGACCGGAGGCGCCAGGCATCCGCTCGATCGCGCGCAGGGCGTCCCACTGGACCAGGGACACCCCCACCTGCCGCAGGGCCACATCCATCGTCCGGTGGTGGCGGTATTGCGCCCGCTTGATCGCTTGCCCAAGCACTTCAGGATCTGTCGTCATCGCGCTATCGTATCAATATTGCTACATACACATGTTGAGATAGGTTGATCCCATGACCCCTGACCTCCCCGACGACCTCGAAGTTCTCCAGGCCGGCGACCCCCACGCCCGCATCGCGCTCGTCCTGCACGGTGGCGGCGGCCCCCAGACCATCGCTCCGATCGTCCACCACCTCTCGCCCTCGTTCCACGCCCTCGCGCCGACGCACCCGGGCTGGAACGGCACGTCCCGCCCCGACGACATTGTTTCCGTCGTGGCCCTGGCCGCCGCGTACCTCGACCGCCTCCTCGCCGACGGCCACCGCGACGTGATCCTGATCGGCTCCTCCATCGGCGGATGGATCGCCCTCGAGATGGCCGCGCAGGCTGCCGCGGACGACAAGTACGCAGGCCTAGTCGGTGCCGTGGTTGACATCGACGGCGTCGGTGTCGTCGTCGACGGCGAACCGATCGCGGACTTCTTCGCCCTCGACGCCCGCGGACTCGCGGAGGTCGCCTGGCACGACCCGGACCGTGGGTACATGGACCCTGCCGGATTCACGGACCAGCAGCGTGCGATGCAGCAGGCCAACCGTCAGACCATGGCCGTCGTCGCCGGCCGGGAGATGAACGACCCCTCACTGCTCGCCCGGCTCCGCACCATCGACGTCCCGACGCTCGTCGTGTTCGGCGAGAGCGACCGCGTCGTGACCCCCGCCTACGGACGCGCCGTCACCGACGCGATCCCGGGCGCAGAGTTCGTCGAGGTACCCGCCGCAGGGCACCTGCCCCACCTCGAGAATCCCGAGGCCACCTGGGCGGTCATCGACCCCTTCCTGACCCGCTCCCGATGACGGTGCACCCATTGCCGCGGCGTCGAGCGGGTCAGGGACCGGGAATGCGTCCGGTCACGTTCGCCGACGCGTGTTGGTGCAGCTCAGCGACCCGCGCAGTCCGCGGCGTGCTGCTGCGGACGTGACCGAACGTTGTGCCTGGGGGCAACGCCACCGCGTACGGGTACCCCGCAGGGCCCGGTGAACAGCTTCGACCTTGACGGGAACAGGCGCCGGTCGCGCCCGATCCGTTTCGCGACCCCTGGCAAGAGGTCCTACGGCTATGGCGCCAACGCCCATTGTGACGACACGTCCCGCTTGTCGAGCGGCTCGAGCTACCCGCTATGTAGGGGCCCGGGCCGGGGGGATGCGCAGGCGCCATCCCGGGTTGTCCAAGGTGGCGATCTGGATGCCAGCTCACCGTCAGGAGCAACCGCCCGCAGGCCAGGGGTGCGCAGCGCGACTATCGCGATTCACACAGCGCATAGGGGGAGAGGTGAGGGCTGTGTCCCTATCGGCTCGTAAGCGCAATCCCACCGTTGGCGGCCGGGCAGTGCAACCGTCCGGACATAGCCGACGCGAACTGCAGCATGTCGCGGCCCCCGATGGTCAAGAGCTCCAGCGGCGCCGGCGTGCCGCCCGAGGCGATCATTGCCGGGATCGGCAGGAGGACGGTGTGCCGGCCGAGCGTGGGCGGCAGTACGGGGATGGCCTGTCCCAGACTCCCGCGCGGATGGTCGCCACGCCGGCGGTGAACAGACCGGCGACGGTCAGGATCGGGAGACGTTGACCAGCACGTCGCCGAGGTCCAGGTTGCTCGGCCAGATCGCTTCGGCCGCGGCGACGATGCGCTGACCGGCGCCTTGATCGGCCTACCGGTCTCCGGCGGGACCATCGAAGGGCGAGCACGCGTCATCCTCGACAGCGCGCAGGCCGACCTCGAAGCCGGCGACATCCTGGTGACCGCGTACGCGGACCCCAGCAGGTCGCCGCTGTTCGTCGCGATCGCGGGCCTGGTGACGGAGGTGCGCGGCATGATGACTCACGGCTCGGTGATCGCCCGAGAGGACGGCTTGCCTGCTGTCGTCGGTGTGGCCGATGCCACTCGGCTGATTCTCGATGGGCAGCGGATCCGCGTGCACGGAAGCGACGGGTACGTCGAGATCCTGCTATGACCGACCACTGGCCGAGACAACCCGGATACCGTTCCGGGAACAGAGGGCCAGCCCGTGGTTTACGCCAGACATGGTCCACGAACCGCTTGCGTCACGGCCGGCTCTTCACCGACGACGCTTCAACGATCGGCGGCGCGTTCGACAGAGACACCACAGTCGGCGTCAATCTCGTTGCGCACGGCGACGCCGACGCGGTGCGGTCCCGGCGATCGTGACCCGGCGACAGGAGGTGACGCCCATGAACGCAGTGCGCGCACGGGGTGCTCCCCCGCAGTCCACGATCGCGCGACTGAACTAGTCGCCCCCGGGGAGCGCCCGCCAGGCAACTCGCGAAAGGCGACTCCCATGAACACCACACCTTCTTCGGCTCGGCATCTCACCGCGGCGACGACCTCCGACCGGACGAGTTCCGACCACGATCGGCCGCCGGTCGACGCCACACAGCGGATACCCCTCGCAGGAGAGCGAGCATTGGTGCTCCACGGCGGTGGATCGGCCGGCAACGCGTGGGAGATCGGCGTCATCACCGGCCTGTTCGACGCCGGGCTGGACGTGACCCAGGCCGATCTGACCATCGGAACCTCGGCCGGGGCGACAGCCGCGGCTCAGCCCACCAGCACGACCCCGACCGACCTGTTCGCCGTGATCCTCTCCGCCGCCCCCCCCGCAGCGGACAGGTTCGGTCGGCCGCGGCGGCGGCGGTCCCATCGGCCCGGCAACGAACCACATGGAGGTGACGAACCGCATCATCGTCGGCGCGGAAAATGCCGCCGACATGCGCCGCAGGATCGGTGCGGCCGCGCTCGACATGGACGCGGCAACGGACGGCTCTGGGGCTACGCGATGGCGGGCCACGGTCGCGGCACGGCTGCACGGTGCGCACTGGCCGGAACGAACGGTGCTTATCACGGCCGTCGACGCCCGTACCGGTGAGCCGGTGGTGTTCGACCGCGAGAGCGGGATCGACCTCGTGGACGCCGTCGCCGCAAGCACGTCCAACGGCTTCGGTGTTCCTCCTGCCAGCATCGGCGATGGCCGATACATCGACGGCGGCTACCGACGCAACGAGAACGCCGATCTGGCAGCCGGATACGCACGGGTGCTGGTACTTTCGCCCTTCGGCGGTCGGACCCGGCATCCACTGGAGTGGGGCATGCAGCTGGCAGCGCAGGTCGACGAGCTCCGCGCCGGCGGCAGCAGCGTCGAGACGATCTTCCCCGACGACGCCTCGCTCACGGCATTCGGTACGAACATGATGGACCTGTCGACGCGCCTGCCCGCCGCTCGAGCTGGTGACGACCAAGGCAGAGCCCTCGCCGAGCAGCTCGCCGAATTCTGGCGCTGACTTCCACGAGCCGGTCGACCCCCCGGGCATGACGTTACCTGCTCATGCCTCGGAGGCCGCCGGGCGCCACGCAGCTGGACGAGGCCGGACGTGACGTCAACCGGCAACGGGCAACGACCCGAGCCAGGTTGCACTATCCCCACCCGCCGAGTCGTCGGCCCCGACGACTCGGCGGGCTCGTATCGTCGGTGCGGACGCGACGGGGTACCACACGACAGCGTGACCTGGCGGCCGGCGCACGAGCCGACAGGGTCGCGCCAGAAGACCGTTCCAACGGTCCGTTGGCGGATCCTCCGCTGTGATTGAGCTAGGTGGCGCATCCGATCGCCATTGCCGTGGGCGACCTCATCTACTTCCCGATGACGTTCTCGGGCGCTGAGTACGCGAGGGACGTGCTGGCGGCCATTGCGCATCAGCAAGGACTGATCTGCTACGACCCGCAGATCGAGCGGCTGCCGCCAACTTCAGACGCCACGTCGGCGACTCAAGTCCGCGCGACAGCCGCGGCAGCGATGCAGGCATTCCGTGGGGAACCGCTGGTGCGATCGAGCCGCTCCGGTTGGATTCGTCGGCTGTTCCGAAGAATCTGAGTCCTCCCCGTCCCGGACGGACCGGTCGGCCACGCAAGCGCGCCGGACGGCGCCTTCATCGAGGCATCCGCTCATGCCGCGTTGAGGGCGGCTCCGCTCGCCCGGATCTGCCGCGCTCCGCGCGTCTGCCGCGAAGCTGGTGCGCGCGGGCGCAGTTGCGCCTGGGCGGGCCCGGCGGCCGGCGCGGCGAACCCGTGACCTGGCCTCCGTCACGGACGACGTCCGACTCGATCACGCCCTAGCTCGAAGGCTCAGGTCGGCCCCAGGTCGGCGAAAAGCCGCACCGATGCCTGGACTCGGCGCCGTCGGGACCAGGCGACCACGGCCAGTCCGCCCAGAGCCGTCGCCAGGGGAAGCAGGACGATCATGGTCGGGAGCTGCCAGACCACCGGGACCACGACGTCCCTGGACCATGCGCCGAACTCGAGGGAGCACTCCTCGAGCCGACCGTTGTCCGAGAACGCGCACACGCCTGGGCCGTACACGACGTAGAACGCGGGTCCGCCCGAGATCAGAGCCATGAGCGCCGCGGAGACGAGCGTGGGCACGAGCCGTGCCCAGCGCGCCAGTGCGGCGATCGCCACGCCGACGATGGCGGCGGCGGCGAGGCGGGCGATCCCGACCACAGCGGTGTCCCACAGGATGTGGCTCACCGCAGGAAGCACCGGGTGCGCGGAGTCGTAGACCTGCACGTCGGTGCCGAACGGTGCGGGGGCCAGGGACGCCATCCAGGCCCAGAGGACGAAACCCGCCAGGCCGAGCAGCAGCATCGTCGGCCGGTGCACCAGGTCGTGCCACGCCAGCCGGGGCGCCGCCCGCAGTGCCTGACCCCGCCACCAGCGCCGTGCCGCGCGCTCACCCTGCGCGCTCGCGACCTCGGCACGACCCTCCGTGAGGTTGCCGAGCAGCTCGTCCTCGTCCTGGACGAGGCCTGCGAGCACCAGCTCGAGCGTGCGGTCGATCGCGCCGACGCGGCCGGCGGCGTTCGTCGGGTCGATCGCGCTCCCCGCGGCCCGCGCCCTGGCGCTCACGCCTGACCCCACTGCGGCTCCGCGCCCCACCGCCGGCCAGCACGCTCCCGCTCGGCGGCCAGCACCTCGCGCGCAGCGGCGGTGAGCCGGTACTCCCGACGCGAACGGCCGCCGCGCACCGGTAGCGGCTCGGTGGTGTGCGATGTCAGCAACCCCGTGGCCTCGAGCCGCGACGGCGTGGTGTACGCCGCACCGACCGACAGCTCCTGACCCCGCGCCGCGCTGACCACCTGGCGCACGAGCAGCCCATACGCCGACCCGTCGTGCCGCGCGACCGCGACCAGCACGTCAAGCTCCAAACCCCCTGGCATCCGCATGTGTCCCACTGTGTAGGACAAATCTTGGACGGTCGACCCTCAGCGAGCCTTCACCCCGGACGAGACCCAGTCGCCGTCGTCGCGCCGGCCCCGGGCGTCACCGCTTGAAGGGCATGCTCGCCACATGCCCCGCTGGCGGTCGCCACGGGTCTGTTCCCGGCGGGCGGCGATGTCAGGCGCGCAGTGCACGCCGATCCAGACCGTGGGAAGGCCACCTTTTGAGCAACATCGTGATTGACGACGTGGGGGTGGGTTGGCGTCACTGACGGTGATGATGTGCTTTGGGCGGCCCCGAGGGGTTGCCCTCTTTCGTTGGCGACGAGCGCGTGACGATGTCCTGGAAGCGCAACGGCCCTCCCGAAATCCTTGGCGGGATGGGAGGGCCGTCGCTTGGTGCTTGGAGGCACCCGTTGCTGATCCAGGGTACGGACCCGCTCGAGGTCGACCGGCTCCTGGTTCGTGGGGTTTGTCCGGGGTGCGCCGGTGAGCTCCGGCCGTGGGGTCACGCCCGGATCCGTCGGATCCGTCGGATCCGCGGCGACGGCGACAGCGAGGCCGGTGCCGTGGTGCTCGTGGTGCGAACGCGTCGTTCGTCGTACTCGGTCGACCGCGTCACGCGCCTGGTGTTCCCGGTCGAGCGTTGGCCCGCCTGCTGCCGCCATCGCGACGTACCGGACCGGCGCGACTCGCCGCACTCGCACCGGGCGCCTCTGATGGCACCGCGGCCGCTCGCACTGCGATGGCACTGGTGCGTGGCGTGCACCGCTCACAGTCGTGGCCGACAGGGCGCCGGAGACCTGCAGGCGCCGACAATGGTTGAGGCCAAGGCGGAGCGAGGAGTCCGCAGGACGCGAGCCCTGAACCAGGTGCGGTTCAACGAGGGAGTTTCGGCGAACCTGACTCTGCGGACGGTTCGAGGACGACGAGAGCGCGGAGGTCGAGCCAGCCCGCGACCACGGCGCCGCCGCGTTCGCCATCGAGGCGGTGACCGGTCGAGGCTCGAGCACGGTCAGCGGCGCGTGCTGTCAGTGTTGTGCGGCGAAGCGGGAGATGTCGCGGTGGAGCGTCTCGGCGAGTTCGGACAGACCTTGGGTTCCCCCCGCGGCCTGCGCGATGCCGTCGACCTGGCCGTTCATCTCGTGGATCGCTCCGGCGACCCGGTCGATGGCCTGCACGGCCGCTTCGGTCGCGGCGCGCGAGGCGGCGACCTGCTCGGTGATGTCGTCAGATGAGCGGGCGGATTCGTCGGCCAAGGTCTTCACCTCTGCGGCGACCACCGCGAAGCCGCGTCCGAACTCGCCCGCACGGGCGGCCTCGATCGTCGCGTTCAGGGCGAGCAGTCGGGTCTGCGAGGCGACGTTCTTGATGAGCAGGACGGCCTGCTGGATCTCCTTCGCGGACAGCTCGAGCGCTTGCACGGTGCTCAACGCCGCGGTTGCCTCCTCGACCCCGGACCGGGCCGAGGCCGCCAGGACCTGCGCGGAGGCGCCGAGCTCCGTCGACGCGGCGGCGACGTGCACGGAGACCTCGATGGCCTTGTCCACCATCAGCTGACGTGTGCGGTTCTGCTCCTCGAGCGCCGCTTCCCCCGCCCGCATCGTGTCGCGCGCGGTGTTGATCCGCTGTGCGCCGTCGCGGAACGTCCCAGGCATGCCGCGGACGAGGAACTGGCGATGGAAACGGCCCTGCGCCGCGGCGGTGAGCGAGGCACCGGACTCGCGGACGAACGCGTCCATCACGTCCAGGCTCAGGTTCACCTGGTCGCGCAGCTCGGCGAGCTCAGGCCGCCCGCGCAGCGGTGCGACCCGAACTTCGAGGTCGCCACGAGCCACTGCCCCGAACACCTGCGAGAGCACCTCCACCGCGTGGCGGTAGGTCTCGAGCTCGGCATGCAGCCCATCGCTGTCCGACGTGGACCGAGCGCGCCTCACCGCGCGACCATCCGATCGCGCTCGACGAGGCTCCACACGTACTCGTCATAGGTCAGACCGGCGGTCGCGAGCTCGTTCGCGAGCAGCAGCCCCGAGGCAGCGATCGCGTCAGCGGGCCGTGATTGTCTGCGCTCCTCGGCCCGCAGCCGGCCGTACAGGCTGTCGATCTCACGGACCGCACCACGCCCGGGCGACCGCCGATTGGAGTGGTACCCCGCCCGGGCGTCGGCGCTCGCTCGCGACGGTGTGATGTGAGCGAAGACCCAGTAGTGCGCACCGTCGGCGGCGAGGTTGTTGACGTAGGCGAACATCTCCTGGCCGCCTTGGATGGTGTCCCACATCAGCTTGAAGACGGCCCGAGGCATGTCGGGGTGGCGGATCAGGCTGTGCGGTTGGCCCATCACCTCGGCCTCGTCGTACCCGGACACCCGGAGGAACACCGAGTTCGCGTAGGTGATCCTGCCCTTGTCGTCGGTCTTCGACACGATGATCTCTTCATCGCCGAAAGTGCGCTCGACACCCGTAGGACGCACGCTCGACGCACGCACTCGTCACAACCTTCCTTCAGGACCCCGCGAACCGTAGACCCTTGCTATCGGTGACACCACCGCCCCTTTGAGGTGATCTGCGAGCGAACAATTGGCGAATGCCGTCGGCTCTCGAACGCTGCGGCCGAGAAACGGCTCGCTTCACCCGAGGCTCGGTGCTGGAGTCGGTCAGCCGCCAGGCGCTGGCGCCCAGACGCACGCTCATGCCGCGGACCGGCATGGCGGCACGGCGTCCGCAGAAGTAGCGTGCGCTGCGGTGCCGTTCAGGGCCGCTGCTATCGTCCGCAGGACCTGTGTTGCGCTCACCGAGGAGGTTCGTGGTGCTGGAAACGACCTGCCACATGTCGATCTCGTTGGACGGCTTCGTCGCCGGGCCGGACCAGAGCCGGGACGATCCTCTGGGCAAGCGGGGAGGAGAGCTGCACGGCTGGCACATCGGCGACCCGCGGGCTACCGACGCCGACGCGATCGCGAACGGGTGGCTCATGCGCCCCCGGGGTGCGTATGTGATGGGGCGGAACATGTTCGGCCCGGTCCGTGGAGACTGGGATGAGGACTGGTCGGGCTGGTGGGGCCCCGAACCGCCGTATCACGCGCCAGTGTTCGTGCTGACCCATCACCGCCATGCTCCGATCAAGTTGGACGGCGGGACGACGTTCCACTTCATCACCGATGGCTTCGACGCGGCCTACTCCGCAGCGTATGAGGCCGCCGGGGACAACGGCGTGGACATCGCGGGTGGGGCCTCGACCGTCCGACAGGCGTTGATCGCCGGGGTGATCGACGAGCTCACCCTGGACATCGCGCCCGTCCTGCTCGGTGCGGGCGAGCGCATCTTCGATGGGGTTGAGTCCTTCGCCTTCGAGCCCGTCGAGGTGCTTCATTCACCGCTGAGCACCCACATCCGCTATCGCCGCGTCAGCTGACTCCGCAGGCCGCCGTCCGCGCTGCGCCTCGGTGCCGTCATTCGCCCAGCGGGGGCGATCGGCGATCCGGGGGTGGTCGGCGGCGAAGCCGAGGCCGTCGGTGGACCGGCCGAGAAAGCAGGCGGGGTGCACGCGTCCGGACATGATGAACGCGCGGCGCTCTCGACCGCGGTCGGCAGCACCGTCGACGCGACATACATGACCGCAGTGGTCACCGAGTTCGGCCCCGGCTACTGCCCCGACCCCCCGACACACTGCGCCAACCGAGCCCCTGCGCGACCGACTCCTCCGCCTAAGCCGTGCGCCCGGGTCTGCCGCGTTGAGGGCGGCTACGCTCGCCCGGATCTGCCGCTGTCCGGTTGCGCGCCGCGCCGCGGCTGCCTCGCGAGCGCGCTTGCAGCGATCGACAGCCCGACCGCTGGCGGCCGAAACCCGTGACCACAACCGCGTCCGTCGAAAACCACGTTCGGGACGCGGACGGGTTCCGGGCCCCGCGTGGGAGCGCCGGGCCGGCACCCACCCGGAATCGACCGGATCTGGCGCGTTGTGGACATCCGACAACCACAGTCCACTCGCCGCGGTCTGGCGACCGCGCCACGCGTCAAGACGGTGGCGCGCGGTCACGCCGAGATCTGCCGCTGTGCGGGCGGGTGGTGTCGCTCAAGGACTCTGCGGCGTAGCCGTGGTGCCGTTGACCGCGCCGCCCACCGCGCAGACTCGCAGGCGGTCGGACAGGGCGCGGACCTCGTCGCGCAGGGCGTCCGGGGTGATCACCTCGAAGTCCCAGCCGAGCCCGGCCAGCATGCGGGCCATGCCGTCGAGGTGCTCGGCGCGTGTCTCGAGGAGCACACCGTCGACGTGCTCGCTCAGCCGTCCCGCGCTCCGGGGTAGTCGCTCGCCGGCGTCCGCGAGGGTGGTCCGCAGCACGACGGAGACCTCGTGCGACCACCTGACGGCCGCGATGCCCGACTCGACCTGCGTCCTGGCGTCGAAGTCAGCGGGCACGACGTAGGAGCCGTCGCCCTGCTTGACTGAGGCGATGCGGTCCAAGCGGAAGGTCCGCACGTCATCACGGCCGTGGTCGTGTCCGGTGACGTACCACCGGCCGGAGTGGAAGACCAAGCCGTAGACATCGAGCTCACGCTGCGACTCCCGCCCGTCCCAGGCGGTGTACGCGATCACGACGGTGCGCCGCGCTTGTGCGGCCGAGGCGAGACCAAGCAGCGTGTCGGCGCCAGCGGGAGCGGTGGCGCGCACCGGGGTCGTGAACTGTGCGGTCGACAGCAGGCTGTCGAGCCGCTGGCCCAGGGCCCGCGGCAGTACACGCGACACCTTGGCCAGCGCGCTCGCCGTCGCCGTGTGGTCGGTGGTTGCGAGCCCCGCGCGTTCCGCGGCCCGCAGGCCCAGGACGACGGCGACGGCCTCGTCGTCGGTGAGCATCAGCGGGGGCAGCTTGTAGCCCGGTGAGAGCCGGTAGCCGCCGTACCTGCCCCGCTGCGCCTGGACGGGGATGCCGAGGTCGGCGAGGTGCTCGGCATAGCGCCGGACGGTGCGCTCGTCGACCCCAAGCCGGGCAGCGAGATCCCCGACGGTGCGCTGCCCGCCCGTCTGGAGCAGCTCCAGCATGGCGAGCACGCGAGCGGTCGGGCGGGTCACGGCCCTCCTCGGCGCTGCTAGGAAAGAACTGTGATGCAGACTCTGCATACCGGGCGGAATCTGTCCGCAATCCAGCCTAGCGTTGTCGCCATGAACACCACCACCTACGTCCTGGTCCCCGGCTTCTGGCTCGGCGCCTGGGTCTGGCGCCCCGTCGCAGACTCGCTCAGGGAGCGCGGCCACGTCGTGCACGCCGTCGATCTCTCAGGCATGGGCGAGCGCGCCCACCTCGCCTCGCCCGAGACCGACCTGACGACCCACATCGACGACGTCGTGCACCTGCTCGAGCAGCAGGACCTGCACGACGTCGTGCTCGTCGGCCACAGCTACGGCGCCCTCGTGACGACCGGTGCGGCGGACCGCATGCCTGAGCGCGTGGCGCGCCTGGTCTACATCGACTCCGGGCCCCTGCCGGACGGCATGGCACAGGCCGACTTCGAGGGACCCGACGCGCGCGCGGCCAACGAAGATCTGGTCATGACACACGGCCAGGGCTGGAAGCTCCCGCCGCCGCCCTGGGCCGTACTCGCCGCCGAGGTGGCCGAGGTCGACGACACTGCCGTCGCCGCGCTGATCGAAGGCTCGCAGCCGCAGCCCTGGCTGACCGCCACCCAGCCGGTCGCGCTCACCGGCGCCTGGCAGCGGCTGCCACGGACGGGCGTGCTGTGCAGCTTCAGCCTTGAGCAGCTGCAACAGATGGCACCACACGCACCGGTGTTCGCGCACATGGTCGACGGCGACTGGACTTACGTCGAGCTTCCGACGTGGCACTGGCCGATGATCAGCCGACCGGCGGAACTCGCCAAGGTGCTGGAGTCGGTCAGCCGCTAGGCGCTGGCGCCCAGACGCGCGCGTAGCCGAGGTAAGGGCGGCTACGCTCGCCCGGATCTGCCGTGAAGACGGAAGTCGGGCCGCACGCTCTTCTGCCGAACTCAGGGCTCTGCGGGATGCCGACACCTGCGATTGACAGCAACCCGAACAGCGCCTCATGTCGGTCGCTCAGGCTTCTTCACTGCACACGAGCCCCGGGTCACCGCTAGTCGTAGATGACTGCGATTCCTCTGCGCTTCAGGTCGGCGAGGCGGTCCCGCATGGCCTTGACCTGGTCGGGCGAGTGACCCACCCAATCCACGAGCTCACCGACGATCCGCACCGGGTCCCGCGTCCGATAGGACCGTGTCGGGTTGCCGGGGAACTTTTTGTCTGTCACGTTCGGGTCGTCCTCGAGCGCGCCCGCCGGTTCGACGATGTAGATGCGGCCACGCCCTTCACCGGCTGCCAGCTCGGCTCCCCACGTCGCGGCATCCAGCGTTTCCGTCACGTAGACGTGGTTCATGATCCTTCCTTCCTCGAAGTTCGAAGCGCGCCCCGGCAGCAGCATGTCGCCCAACGCAAGGTCGGCCTTCGTCCCGTGGAGCAGAGCCCCCGACTCGTGGACCTTGAACGGCTTCGGTTCGTTCACGCACACCCCCAGCAGGTTCGATCGGCATCTCCGGCCCGGCCGGCCGTCCAAGGTCGATCCATGCCGGAAGCGTGTCAGACGCCGAGTGGAAACGTCCGCTTGTCGCCGCGGGCCGGGTGCTGTGGAGCATCTGGGCCCGGTGGGCGGATGCTCGGTCATGACACCCACACCGGAGTTCCTACCCATCTCCACGATCGACGAGCGGTCGCGGGTCGATCCGCTGCGGCTGGCGGTCGCCGGGTACCTCGCGCGGTACCGGGGCGAGACGCGCCGCCATGGCGAGTCGGACCTGCGCGCGTACCTGATCTGGCGCCAGGAACGGCGCCTTGACCCGTTGGCTGCCCGGCGCCCCCATATTGAGCTGTACGTCCGCTGGATGCAGGAGACCCGGCGTTACGCGGCGTCGACGGTGTCACGGCGGATGTCCATCGTGGGGGGCTTCTACCGCACCTGCGTGATCGACGAGATCCTCGAGCACTCACCGGCCGAGTACGTGCGCCGCCCCAACGTCCCACCCGAGTCACCCACCCTCGGGCTGAGCCACCTCCAGCTCGAAGCCCTGCTCACCAGCTCGAGAACCTCCGACAACAGGTGCGACTTCGCCCTGGTGTGCCTCTTGGGATTGCTCGGGCTGCGGATCTTCGAAGCCTGCGCACTGGACATCACCGACCTTGGCGAGGAACACGGCCACCGCGTGCTGCGCGTGGTCGGCAAGGGCCACAAGGTCGTCCTGGTCCCGCTACCGCCAGCCGTCGCCCGCTCGGTAGACCGCGCCGTCGCCAACCGCGCCGACGGGCCACTGCTCCTGAACACCCTGGGCCGCCGCCTGGACCGTCACGCCGCTACCCGGCGACTTCGCCGACTCGCCGACCACGCCGGCGTCCGACTGCCGCGCATGCACCCGCACATGCTCCGTCACACTTATGTCACCACGATGCTCGACGCCGGCGTCGACCTGCGCGACGTTCAGATCGCCGCCCGCCACGCCGACCCCCGCACCACCATGCGCTGCGACCGCGCCCGCACCACCCTCGACCGACACCCCAACTACATCCTGGCCGTCTACATGGCCTCAGGCACCTGAACACAACTCCGCTCGTGACGATTTGCGAGCGCCGGCGTCGCGGGTGGGTTGCGATCCCGGTAAGGGCCGTCAGGGCTGGTCGTCCGACGTGATCCACCCCCTAGAACTGTCTCTGTTTTCGTTATACGATACTCGAGTGGTGAGCGAAGAGCAGATTCAAGGATGGGCCGACGAGGCCGAAGCGGGATACGACGTCGATGTGCTGAAGCGTCGCGGCCGTGGGCGTCCTGGTCGCGGGGCTCAACCGATGCAAGTCGTGGCGGTCCGGTTGACCGCCGGCGAGCTCGACGCTCTCGACGCGGCGGCAGCCAAGCGCGACATGACCAGGTCCGAGGCGATCCGGGTCGCGCTGGCCCACTTCGCTGCGTGAAGGTCCACCGGAGCGCGCTCAAGCACGGCGTCTCGCCGGAGGACGCGATCCAGACGGCAGAGTGGTCGCTGTGGATCGAGCCCCTCGACGAGG
>JABBOW010000206.1 GCA_012927595.1 Cellulomonas sp. | reverse complement strand
TCCCGCGGGTCACGAGCTTCGACTCGAGCGGCAGGTCGTCCGGGAACCCGGCGCGGGTCATGAGCGACTCCGCAAGCCCCGAGTTGAACAGCCGCATGAGGTCGTCCTGCAGCGACAGGTAGAACCGCGACTCCCCCGGGTCGCCCTGTCGTCCGGAGCGACCACGCAGCTGGTTGTCGATGCGCCGCGACTCGTGCCGCTCGGTGCCGAGCACGTACAGCCCGCCGAGCTCGACGACCTCATCATGCTCGGAGGCGACCGCCTCGACGGCCTTCGCGAGCGCCCCAGGCCACGCAGCCTCGTACTCATCCGCGTTCTCTGCCGGGTCGAGCCCGCGTGCGGCGAGGTCCGCGACGGCCATGAACTCGGCGTTGCCACCGAGCATGATGTCGGTGCCGCGTCCGGCCATGTTCGTTGCGACGGTGACGGCACCCTTGCGCCCGGCCTGCGCGACGATCGACGCCTCACGTGCGTGCTGCTTGGCGTTGAGGACCTCGTGGGGGACGCCGAGCTTCTTGAGCTTCGCCGAGAGCAGCTCGCTCTTCTCCACGCTCGTCGTGCCGACCAGCACCGGCTGCCCTTTGGCATGCCGCTCGACGATGTCCACGACGACGGCGTCGAACTTGGCGGCCTCGTTCTTGTAGACGAGGTCACCCTGGTCCGTCCGGCGCATCGGCCTGTTCGTAGGGATGGGCACGACGCCGAGCTTGTAGGTGCCCTGGAACTCGGCGGCCTCGGTCTCGGCGGTACCGGTCATCCCGGCGAGCTTGCCGTACAGGCGGAAGTAGTTCTGGAGCGTGATCGTGGCGAGCGTCTGGTTCTCGGCCTTGATCGCCACGCCCTCCTTGGCCTCGATGGCCTGATGCATGCCCTCGTTGTAGCGGCGCCCAGGCAGGATGCGCCCGGTGTGCTCGTCGACGATGAGGACCTCGCCGTTCATCACGACGTAGTCCTTGTCACGCTTGAACAGTTCCTTGGCCTTGATCGCGTTGTTGAGGAAGCCGATGAGCGGCGTGTTGAGCGACTCGTAGAGGTTGTCGATCCCGAGGTAGTCCTCGACCCGGGCGATCCCGGGCTCGAGGACACCGACGGTCCGCTTCTTCTCGTCGACCTCGTAGTCCTGCTCGGCGGTCAGTCGCCGCGCGACCTTCGCGAACTCGCCGTACCAGCGGTTCGCGTCGCCCGAGGACGGGCCCGAGATGATGAGGGGGGTGCGCGCCTCGTCGATGAGGATCGAGTCGACCTCGTCGACGATCGCGAAGTTGTGACCGCGCTGGACGAGCTCGCCGGTGGTCCACGCCATGTTGTCGCGCAGGTAGTCGAATCCGAACTCGTTGTTCGTGCCGTACGTGATGTCGGCCGCGTACTGCTCACGCCGCTCGGCGGGCGACTGGTCCGACAGGATCACGCCGGTCGACATGCCGAGGAACCGGAAGACGCGACCCATGAGGTCGGACTGGTAGCTCGCCAGGTAGTCGTTGACCGTGACGACGTGCACGCCCTTGCCCGACAGCGCGTTGAGGTAGGCCGGAAGGGTCGCGACGAGCGTCTTGCCCTCACCGGTCTTCATCTCCGCGATGTTCCCGAGGTGCAGGGCCGCGCCGCCCATGAGCTGCACGTTGAAGTGGCGCTGACCGAGCGTCCGGCGCGACGCCTCGCGGACCGCCGCGAACGCCTCGGGCAGAAGGTCGTCGAGGTTCTCACCGTCGGCGAGCCGAGCCTTGAAGCGGTCGGTCTCCTCGCGGAGCTCCGCGTCGGACAGGCTGTGGAAGCTGTCCTCGAGCGCATCGACCTGGTTGGCCATGCCGGACAGCTTCTTGACGATCCGGCCTTCGCCGAGGCGCAGGACCTTCTCGAGGATCGCAGGCACGCGTGACTCCCGACGTGTTCGCGCTCCGCGCGCGCGGCGTCGGAGCGAGCTGAGCTGACCCGACCGCTCGGCCGGGCCTGACCATCGTAGGCGAGCCTGCACACCCCGGGCGAAGAACGCGGCCCGCGACGGGCCCGCGACGGTCAGCGCGCGACCGTGTCGGCGGTCGCGAGCGCCGCGACCAGCGCGGGAGCGAGGTCCCCGAGCAGGCCGGTGTCCGGAGCCCCGATCACCACCTCGCCGAGACCGAGCCAGTCCGCGAGCAGCCGCAGCTCGGCTGCGAGCGCCGCCGGGACGTCCAGGTCCGTGGAGCCGGCCCCCGACGGGACGCTGTGCGCCGCGTGCACGCGGAGCACGCCCGCCCGCCGGTCGGCCTTGAGGTCGACGAGTGCCTCGAGACGATCGCCCAGAAGGAAGGGCAGGACGTAGTAGCCGTGCACCCGCTTGTCGGCCGGGACGTAGATCTCGATGCGGTAGCGCAGCCCGAACAGGTCCTCGACCCGACGCCGCTCGAACACGAGCGGGTCGAAGGGGCTCAGCAGCGCCCGGCCGTTCGCGCGGCGCGGCAGTGCTGCGTCCCGGTGCAGGTACGCCGTGCGGTTCCAGCCCTCGACCACGACCGGGACGAGGGTGCCCATCTCGACGAGGTCCGCGACGGCGGGCGTCGCGCGGGCCGACGAGATCCGGAAGTAGTCGGCGAGGCAGCGCAGCGAGCCGATGCCGTGCGCTCGCGCGGAGATCTCGACGAGCGCGCGCACGGCATCGGCGTCACTGGGCACCGGCCCTGCGAGCGCCTCGGCGGGTAGGACCCGCTCGGTGAGGTCGTAGCAGCGCTCGAAGGAGGCGTTGCGCCGTGCCGGGGTGACCTCCCCGGTGAAGAACAGGAACTCCAGCACACGTTTGGCGGCCGTCCAGCTCCAGCCCCATCCGGTGCGGCCGCGCGGATGCTCCGCCTCGGAGAACACCTGCACCTGGCTCGCGGTCATGGGGCCGTGGGCCGCCACAAGGCTGCGGATCTCGGTGACGAGCCCCGAGTGCTGCAGCGGTACGTCACGGATGATGCCCCACGCCGTGGCGAGGTAGTCGCGCCGTCGCCAGCCGAGCAGCGGGTACGTCGTGGGCGGGACGTAGGACGCCTCGTGGGCCCAGGTCTCGACGATCCGGCGTGGTGCGTGCCCGGCGGCACGATCGAGCAGAGCGGTGTCGTACGGGCCGATCCGGGAGAAGACCGGCATGAGATGCGCGCGCGCCAGCACGTTGACCGAGTCGATCTGCAGCAGGCCGACCCGGTCGACGACGTGCTGGAACTGGCGCATCGTCGCCGGCGCCGTCCAGGCGGCGCGCGGACGGTCGAGGCCCTGCGCCCGCAGGGCGATCCGGCGGGCCTGGGCGAGCGACAGGGACGACGACGTGGGCGGCACAGCCTCATCCTGCCCGGCGCCGCCGACACCCCGGACCACGACCTGTGCACCGGCGACAGCGCAGCACCGCCTGTCGACCGATCGGTCGACAGGCGGTGCGAGGCGATCCATGCCGGTTCAGCCGGCGGCGACCGACCTGTCCTGGTCCCCTGGCAGAGCGACCGGGGAATCGAGCTTGATCACTCCGTAGCTCCAGCCGCGACGCCGGTAGGCGACGGACGGCTGAGCGGTCTCGATGTCGATGAACAGGTAGAAGTCGTGGCCGACGAGCTCCATCTCGTAGAGCGCGTCGTCGACCGTCATCGGCTTGGCGGCGTGCACCTTCTCGCGGATCACGACGGGCGAGTCGCCGAGCATCGTCTCCGTGACGTCCCCCGGCACGTGCGGGGCCGGCACGCCGACCGCTGCTTCCTCCGGGGGCGCCGGGCGGACGTCGACCGGCGGGACCGTCGCGTTGCCGTGGTGGTCCTTGCGACGGTCGCGGGACCGGCGCAAGCGTTCCTGGAGCTTCGCAAGGGCGAGGTCGAGGGCCGCGTACCGGTCGTCCGCGCATGCCTCGGCGCGGATCACAGGGCCCTTGTCGATGACCGTGAGCTCGACGCGCTCGGCGCTCTCCGCCTGACGGGGGTTGCGCTCGTGCGTCACCTCGACGTCGATGCGCTGGGCTTGGGGCGCGAGCAGATCGAGCTTGGCCAGCTTGTCGACGGCGTGCAGCCGGAACTTCTCCAGGACCTCCGTGTGACGGCCTGTGACCACGATCTCCATGTGAACCTCCTGGAGGGAAGGGCGAGATTCTCGTACCGCCCGGTGACGTGCTTGGGGCGCCCCGAGGGGCGAACGACCGCCACCACCTCCTCCCGCACCGGGTGCCCGCTCAGTGGACGAATGACGTCCACGAGCTGTCGCTCCACCGATGCCGTCGGTTCGTTGACTCACGCTAGACCGCGTCCGCGCCAACTTCCACTCGCCCCGCGGTTCCGCCGGGTGAAGGTGTTGCGGCGATCGTCAGGGCGCCGATCACGACTGCCCCGGCCAGCATGAGCGCCTGCTCGCATGCAGCCAGCGTCGCGCCGGTCGTCAGGACGTCGTCGAGCAGCAGGACTGTGCGGCCGCGGACCGCCGCCGCCGAGTGTCGGCGCACCACGACGTGTCCCGCGAGGTTGCGCGAGCGGGCGCGCGCACCCAGCCCGACCTGGTCCCGTCCCCGACCCCGGCGGACGAGGACTGACGCAGCAACCGCGCGCAGGCCCTCGGTCGAGCATCCCCGAGCCGCCGCCCGCGCGAGGCGCGCGCCGACGTCATCCCCCCGGCGCCGACGCGCGGCCGCCGAGGATGGTGCAGGCACGACGAGCAGACCGTCGGGTGTCGTTCCGCCGAGGAGGGCAGGGACGAGGTGGCGCATGCCTCGGTCGAGCGCCGCCTCGAACCGCCCGCCGACGTCTGCTCGCCCCCGGTCCTTCCAGGCCACCACGAGCTCACGCATCGGACCCGTGTAGGGGGCGAGCGTCCACACCGGGAGGATCGGGCGGCCGTCCATCCGGTCGAGCCGCCCTGCCGCAGCCTCGCACCGCCACGGAGGGCCGCTGATCAGGACGAGGCACTGCGCGCACACGACCTCGTCGTACGCACCACAACCTGGGCATGACACAGGCAGGACGAGCCCGCCCAGATCGACGAGCCCGCCGAGGAGCCCGCTCGAGAACCGCAGTGTCCGTCCGTGGCTCCGCGTCGCTGTCGTCGGCACGCAGCCATCGTGTCGGCCTCGGTGGCGGCGCGCAGCCCCCGTCCACAGGCCCAGTTCAGCTCAGCCCGGCAGAG
The DNA here is from genome assembly GCA_012927595.1 of Cellulomonas sp. GTDB lineage: Bacteria > Actinomycetota > Actinomycetes > Actinomycetales > Cellulomonadaceae > Cellulomonas_A. Next base: position 9,538 of record JABBOW010000206.1, on the reverse strand, counting down.
AGGGGTCGCGTGCACCCGTCGCAGCGACGACCCAGCTCTGGCCGGACCGCCAGAACAGCTGCCCGTCGGACGTCGCTGCGTACAACGCCCGCTCGCCCTTGCCTCCGGCAATGGTCACCGCGCCGTCGAGCGTCGGCAGGGCACGCGTCTGACCGGCGAGGGGCACGAGGTGGTAGGCCGCAGCGGTCGCCGCACCGGATCGGCCGAGGACGCCGAGAGTCGAGTCGTCCACCCAGACGACGCGCGTCGCATCGACGAGCGTGGAGCCGACACCGAGCGCCGCACCGAGCTGCTGCGGTCGCTCCTTGTCGTCCCGCATCACGGCCGCGACGTCGAGGGTGAGCCCGTCGGCCCCGCTCGACAGGACGGCTATCCGGGTGCCGTCCCGCGAGACCCGCAACGACCGCACGGTCCGCCCCGCGAGCCAGTCGGCGCCGACGGCGACGACCTGCCCGTCTGCCCTGACCGCGTCCAGTGAGCCACCCGCACCGGCGTGCGCGGTCCACGCCCAGCCGAGCCGGTCCACCGACGGCGGCACGAGCCCAGGAGCCCGGAGCAGCACCTTCGCAGGCGCGTCGGCCGTGGGCGCCAGGACGAGCGAGTCGGCGCCGGAGAGCAGGACGCGCACCGTTCCGGCCTCGTCGCGCGCGGCGTCATGGGCCGCCAGCCCGGCCAGCGATCCCACCCCGTCGACGGGCACCAGCGCGCCCTTCGACAGCGTCGTCAGGACGTCGCCCTGCAATGCCTCGAGCGGCGCTTCTGAGTCGATCCCGCGCTTCAGCACGGTCGGCGTGGTCGTCAGCGGGACACCTCCCGCCGTGACGTCGACCCCGCTCACGCGGGGGATCCGGAGCGTCGCCTCGATCTGCGCGAGGAGCAGCGCCCGTTCGGCCAGAGCGGCGAGCGCCGCCCCCGAAAGGCCGACCTCGGCCGTTCCGTCGGCGGCGATCGGCACGGCGTCCGGCGTCAGCTTGACGCCCTCCGGGACCGCCGTGCGCACGCCGTCCCGCAGCCACGCCGACGGGCCCGCGAGCAGCGCCTGCATGACCGAGGTCGCGAGGTTGCGCACCGGGAACCACCGGACGTCAGGCACGAGGTAGCTGCTGTCAGGAGACAGGAAGTAGATCGCGGCCGACCGGTAGACCTGCTCGAAGCTCGGCGCCGACAGCACGACGCCGTCGTCGAGCACCGAGATCCGCCACTGCCCGGAGCTGTCCTCGACGAGGTCGAAGACGAGCGACTCCTGGGCGCCCGGCACCGCCTCGGCGTACTGGCCGTTCGCGTCGATCCGTGCCGCGACGGTGAGCTTGACCTGGACCTGCGTGTCGGACACCAGCGTGATCTCGGGGATCGACGACGTCGGGTAGACCACGACCCGCTCGCGCGGTCGCCAGGTGCCGCGCGCCTCCCCGGCGAGGTACTCGCGCGCCACGCTGAAGTCGTTGTTGACGTCGGCGCTGGGGTCACGGCTGAAGCCGGCGGCGCTCGCGGTCAGGAACCCCTGGACGATCGCCACGGGTCCCGCACCGGGGGCGGGCCGCTCGCCGAGCGGGCTGAGCGGACCGGGCTCGCTCACCTTGTCGACACCGACAACGACAGCGCCCGACGTGGGGATCGCCGCACACGCCCCGAGGAGCGCCGCCACAAGCACAGCGAGCGCTGAGAGCACAGCGAGGGGCGTGCGCCCCACGGGCCTACGGGCGGCGGTCATCGGGCGTCCAGGTGGTCGAGGTCGGAGTCCGGCTCGAGCTCAGGCAGGTCGGCCGGGTCCACGCCGGTGCGCTCGACCGGGGCTGCGACGTCCGGCGGCCGCTCCGGTTCGAGCGACAGCGGTGAGCCGGTCAGGCGGATCCCGGCGCGCCGGGGCAGAGTGAGCCGGAAGGACGCACCCTGCGTCGGACGGCTCCAGACCTCGAGCCAGCCGCCGTGCAGCCGCGCGTCCTCGAGCGAGATCGCGAGCCCGAGCCCCGAGCCGCCGGTCGTCCGCGCCCGCGCCGGGTCGGCGCGCCAGAACCGGTCGAAGACGTGTTCGCTCTCCTCGAGTGTCATCCCGACGCCCGTGTCGCGCACCGTCACCGCGACGGCCGCGGCGTCGGCGTCCAGCGTGACCTCGACCGTCGTGCCCTCCGCGTGCTCGATCGCGTTGACCAGCAGGTTGCGCAGGATGCGTTCGACCCGGCGCTGGTCGATGTCGGCCTGGCATCGCTGCTCGGGCAGGACGACGCTCAGCCACGACCCCTTGCGCTCCGCGAGCGAGACGGACTGCTCGACGACAGCCGTCACGGCATCGCGCACGTCTCGACCCTCGGCGTCCAGGACTGCGGCGCCGGCGTCGAACCTGCTGATCTCCAGGAGGTCGACGAGCAGGTCCTCGAACCGGTCGATCTGCATGAGCAACAGCTCGGCCGAGCGCTTGATACCGGGCTCGAACTCGTCGCGCGAGGCGTGCAGCACCTCCCCGGCCATGCGGATGGTCGTGAGCGGGGTGCGGAGCTCATGGGACACGTCGGACACGAACCGGCGCTGGAGCGCACCGAGCTGCTCCATGCGGATGATCTGCTCCTGGAGGCTCTCCGCCATCTCGTTGAACGACCGGCCCAGTGTCGCGAGCTCGTCCTGGCCGCGCACGGGCATGCGCTCCTCGAGGTGCCCGTCCGCGAGGCGCTCAGCGACCTGGGCCGCGATCCGGACGGGGCGGACGACCTGCCGGGTGACGATCCAGGTCATCGTGCCGAGCAGCACCACCAGTGCAGCGCCTGCGAGCGCGAGCATCCGTTGGAGGAAAGCCAGCCGCTCCTGCTCGGACTGGAGGCTGTACAGGAAGTAGAGCTCGTAGGTGCCTCCCACCGGCACGGTGACCGTCTGGCCGACCACGACCGCAGGCTCGACTCTCGGCGTGCCGGCCTGGGCGACTGTCGCTGACGGCCAGGCGGCCGACTGCCAGCGCTGCCCCTTGCCCACCTGGGTCTGAGCCCGCAGGTCCGGGCCGATCAGCGAGACCAGGCTCGAGTCCGACGCCATCGGGATCACCAGGACGGGCATCGCCTGACCCGGAGCCCGGAGCATGAAGACCTCACGGTCACCCGAGCCGCCCGAGCTGAGCGCGAGGACGACGTCGTTGATGAGCTGCTGGACCTCGGTCGAGGTCGTCGCCGTCGACGAGTCGAAGGTCGCTTGCGCCTGCTGGGTGCCGCGGGCGCTCTCCGCGAGAACCTGGTTCACGCGCTGCGTGAACAACCCGTTGCGGATCCGGTCGGAGAGGTACACGCCGAGACCAGCAAGGGTCGCGAGACCGATCGCGAGCGTCGTGGCGATGACGCGCAGCTGCAGCGACGAGCGCCAAGAGCGAGCGAGCGCGCGCGGTCGGCGGGCGAGCCGGACGCGGATGAGGCGCCACGCTCGTCGCGCGCGCGCTGACACCATTGCACTCACTGCGGCGTGACGCCCGCCTTGTACCCGACGCCGCGGACAGTGACGACGATCTCGGGCCGTTCGGGGTCCGCCTCGATCTTCGAGCGCAAGCGTTGCACGTGGACGTTCACGAGGCGGGTGTCGGCCGCGTGCCGATAGCCCCAGACGCGTTCCAGGAGCACCTCGCGGGTGAAGACCTGCCATGGTTTGCGTGCGAGCGCCACGAGGAGGTCGAACTCGAGCGGCGTCAGCGAGATCGGGGCGCCCGCGCGGGTGACCCGGTGGCCCGTGACGTCGATCGTCAGGTCACCGATCGCCAGGTGCTCGGGCGCGGGGTCGTCGCTGCGCCGCAGCCTCGCGCGCACCCGAGCGATGAGCTCCTTGGGCTTGAACGGCTTCGAGATGTAGTCGTCCGCCCCCGACTCGAGCCCGAGCACGATGTCGACGGTGTCCGTCTTGGCCGTGAGCATCACGATAGGCACGCCGGACTCGGCCCGGATCAACCGGCACACCTCGGTGCCGTCCTTGCCCGGGAGCATCAGGTCGAGCAGCACCAGATCCGGCGCAGACGCCCGGAACACGGCCAGCGCACCGTCGCCGTCCGCACAGAACACCGGCTCGAACCCCTCCGAGCGCAGCACGATCCCGATCATCTCCGCCAGCGCGGTGTCGTCATCGACGACGAGCACTCGACCCTTCATGCGCACATGATCGCATCGCGCGCCCGATCCATGGGGACGTCCGTGCGCAGATCACCCCCCACGGCCCGAACGCCCCGCACGCACGGCCCGCGCGCACGCTCGCGCCTCGGCCGACGACGCCCCTGTGTCTCGTACCCCGCTGCGCCGCACCGTGGCACGATGTGCCGGTCGGTCCGGATCGAGCCTCGACAGGCCGACCGGGGCACGCGATGGCGTCGGACCTGCAAAGATCCACGATGGAGCCGACGACGAACCAGGAGCGCTTGCGATGACCACCCCGCACGAGGACACGCCCCGGCCGTCGGGCTGGGCGCTCCCGAACCCGAGCACCCCCCCTCCAGCGGGTCCGAGTGCCTCGACGGAAGGGCATGCTGCTCCGAGCGGACCCCCAGCACCCGGTGGGGGACCTCCTCCGGGGAGCGCGCAGCCGCCGGGCTGGGCGCCGGTCCCCGGAGGGTCGCAGCCGCCCGGCTGGGGACCCGCTCCCGGCTACGGAGGCCCCGGCTACGGTCAGCCCGGCCCGCCGCCGGGGTACGGTGCGCCCCCCTGGCGACCGCCGGCCCTGCAGCCCGGCATCATCCCGCTGCGCCCGCTGGGCCTGGGCGAGATCCTGGACGGGTCGTTCCGGGCGATCCGGGCGAACCCGCGCGTCATGTTCGGCCTCAGCGCGGCGGTCGTGGCGGTCGTCGTCGCCATCCAGGCCGTCCTCACCTGGTATGTCGGCGGACTGCTTGCGGGCGCCCTCGACGACCTCGCGCGATCGGCCGACCCGAGCGGCGAGCTCGGACTTGCGGACCAGTTCGGGCCGTCGTTGGCGACCCTCCTCACCACGCCGTTCGTCGCACTCGCGACGACCCTCCTGACCGGGCTGCTGATCGTGTCGGTGAGCCGGTCGGTCATCGGCCAGAAGGTCAGCGTTGGTGAGGTCAGCCGGATCGCGCGCGGACGCATCTGGTGGGTCGTCGGCTTCACGGTGCTGCTCGGGCTCGCCTGGTCGGTCGCCTTCGCGGTGTACGGCGGCTCGATCGCGCTGCTCGCCAGCCAGAAGCAGTGGGGCGCGCTGGCCGCCGTGGCGCTCGTCGGCGGCGTGGCGCTCGTCGTCGCGGTGGTGTGGGTCACTGTGCGGACGCTGCTCGTGCCGGCCGCGCTCATGCTCGAGGGGGCCCGCTTCTGGGCCACCGTCAGGCGCGCCTGGCTCCTCACACGGGGTGGCTTCTGGCGCCTGTTCGGCATCTACCTGCTCGTGCAGGTGATCGTCGGCATCGTCGCGTCGATCATCATCTATCCCGTGAGCATCCTGTCGATGCTCCTGTTCCGGGACCCGACGATGACCTCGTTCGGGCAGATCGCGCTCACCTCGGCCGGCTCGGTCGTCGCCCAGACCCTGTCGACCGTCTTCTCCGCCGCGGTCATCGCGCTGCTCTACATCGACGTGCGCATGCGTCGTGAGGGCCTTGACGTGGAGCTGGCACGGGCCGCAGAGACGGCCGCGTGAGCGACCAGCTTCTCGCGCTCGCCGCGTCCGCCGTCCCGGTCACCCCGGGCGCGGACGAGGCACGCTCATGGCTCAAGGACGAGCTTCTCGATCCCGCGTACCACAGCAGCCGCAGCCTGCTGCAGCGATTCTTCGACTGGCTGCAGCAGCAGTTCGACGGAGCACCGCGATTCGGCGCTCCGTCGCTGGTCGTCGCGGCCGTCGTGGTCGGCGTCCTGCTGGTCGTCGCAGTGAGCGCATTCTGGGCGGCCGGTCCGGTGCGCCGCTCCCGCCGGGTGCGCTCCGCGGGCGCGCTGCGCGCAGGGGACGACCGCCGCACGGCCGACCAGCTCCGGGCCGCCGCCGACGAGGCCGCAGCACAAGGTCGCTGGACCCTGGCCGTCGCCGAGCGGTTCCGTGCGATCGTGCGTGACCTGGAGCAGCGCACTGTGCTCGACGACCGCCCGGGTCGCACGGCCGACGAGGCGGCCGATGCCGCCGCGGTGCGGCTGCCCGAGCTCGACGGCGACCTGCGTCGCGCAGCCCGCCGGTTCGACGACGTCGTCTACGGAGACGGGCCTGCCGACTCCGCGGACGACACGTGGCTGCGTGGACTCGACGACGCCGTCGCGCACGCCCGGGTGTCGGCTGGGACGTCGCCTGCCAGGCCCGACGCGCTCGTGTCCGACGCGGGGCACGTGTGAGCACGGCGACGGTGGCCGGTGCGGCACCGGTCATCGGCGACGGCACAACCACCCGGAGCCGCGCCCAGAGCCGGTGGCGGCGCGCGCGCTGGCCGCTGGCCGTCGTCGGCGTCATCCTGCTCACGGCTCTGCTCTCGGCTCTACCCGAGCCCCGCACGTCGACGATCGCGCTCGCCCCGGACAATCCCCAGCCCAGCGGCGCACGCGCGGTCGCCCAGGTGCTCGGACGGCAAGGCGTGACCATCGACTACGTGCGCACGACGTCCGCGGTGACGGCCCGCGCGACTGCCGGAACGACGCTCCTCGTGACGAGCGACTACCTGTTGAGCCCGGACCAGATCCACCGCCTCGCGCAGACGGGCGCCGACCTGGTCCTGCTCGCACCGAGCTACCTGCTCGACGCCGCGACCGACGCTGCGAGCATGTCCTGGGCACCCGGCGCTGTCTCGACCGCGCCGCGGACTCCGCAGTGCGCTGACCCCGACGCCCAGGCCGCGGGCGCCATCTCCGGGACAGCAGACGGGTTCGAGGCGCTCGGGCCGTCCGCGACCGTCTGCTTCCCGGCCGCGAGCGCGCAGCGGAGCAACGGCGCGTACCTCGTCGTCGAGGGCAGCCGACGCATCACGGCGTTCGCCGACGCGAGCCTGGTGAGCAACGCCCACATCACGGACGATGGCAACGCCGCGCTGGTCCTGCGTGCGCTCGGCCGCCACGAGCACCTCACGTGGTATGTGCCGTCGCTTGCCGACACCGGCTCGGACAAGGCGACCGGGCCCTCGCTCACCGATCTGCTGCCGCCCGTCGCGCCGGTGCTGGGGCTCGAGCTGCTGCTCGTTGCGGTCGTCGCCGGCCTCTGGCGTGCACGACGGCTCGGCCGGGTCGTGACCGAGCCGCTCCCCGTCACGGTGCGGTCGGCCGAGACGACACGCGGGCGCGGACGCCTGTACCGTCGCTCGCGCTCGTACGGGCATGCGGCTGCGGCGCTGCGGGCCGGCACCGCGACGCGGGCGGCCGCGCGGGTCGGGCTGCCACGGACGGCGGGGGCTCCCGCGGTCATCGACGCGCTGGCCCGCGCGACCGGTCGACCGAGCGACGAGGTTGCCGCACTGCTGTACGGACCACCACCGACCGACGACGTCGGGCTGGCACAGCTGGCCCGCAGGCTCGACGAGCTGGAGAGCGAGGTTCACCGATCGTGACCGAGGAACACCCCAACACCCCGTGGCCGACCGTGCACGACACGAGCGGGGTCGCCCTGTCCCCCGCTGGGTCGACCGCCACAGGTCCGACCCCGTCGCAAGGGCTGCGCGATGCGCTCGGCGCCGTCCGGGCCGAGGTCGCCAAGGCCGTCGTCGGGCAGGACGCCGCCGTCACCGGTCTGGTCATCGCACTCCTGTGCCGCGGCCACGTGCTGCTCGAGGGGGTGCCGGGCGTGGCCAAGACGCTGCTCGTGCGCTCGCTCTCGGCCGCGCTCGACCTCGACACCAAGCGGGTGCAGTTCACCCCTGACCTCATGCCGGGCGACGTGACAGGCTCGCTCGTGTACGACGCGCGGACCGCGGAGTTCTCCTTCCGCACAGGCCCGGTGTTCACCAACCTGCTGCTGGCCGACGAGATCAACCGGACGCCCCCGAAGACCCAGGCCTCGCTGCTCGAGGCCATGGAGGAGCGACAGGTGACCGTCGACGGGCTGCCGCGCGCGCTGCCCGACCCGTTCCTCGTCATCGCGACGCAGAACCCCATCGAGTACGAGGGGACCTACGCGCTCCCTGAGGCGCAGCTCGACCGGTTCCTGCTCAAGCTCACGCTGCCGTTGCCCGAGCGCGACCAGGAGATCGAGATCCTCGCGCGCCACGCCGGCGGGTTCGACCCGCGCGACCTCCGCGGAGCCGGGGTCAGGCCCGCGGCCGGGGTCGACGTGCTCGCCCGGGCCCGCGCGGAGGTCGCCCGGGTGCAGATCTCGCGCGAGGTCCTCGGGTACACCGTCGATGTCTGCCGGTCGACCCGGCAGTCGCCGTCGCTCTCGCTCGGGGTGTCGCCGCGTGGCGCCACCGCACTGCTCGCGACGTCTCGTGCCTGGGCGTGGCTCTCCGGCCGCGGGTACGTGACTCCCGACGACGTCAAGGCGCTCGCGCACCCGACCCTGCGGCACCGGGTCCAGCTGCGCGCCGAGGCAGAGCTCGAGGGCGTCAGCACCGAGAGCGTGCTCGACACGGTGCTTGCCTCCGTGCCGGTCCCCCGCTGAGCCGTGGCGATCACCTGGCGGGCCGTGGCGCTCGCCGCGCTCGGGATCGTGGCAGTGCTCGTCGTGCCCGTGCCCGGCACGGTGCTGCTCTGGGCCGTCGTCGTCGCGGTCGCGTGCGCCCTCGACGCCGGCCTCGCCGCCTCTCCGCGGCTCGTGGCGGTCACGCGCACCCTGCCCGGCTCGGTCCGGCTCACGCAGTCGGCGACATCGATGGTGACTGTCACGAACGTCGGCCCGCGAAGGTTGCGTGCGACGGTCCGCGACGCGTGGCAGCCGTCGGCCGGTCCTGGCCCCAACCGTCACCAGGTCGACGTCCCACCCGGCGACGGTCGGCGACTGGTCACGTCGCTCGTCCCGACGCGCCGCGGCGACCGGCACGCGGACCGCGTGACCATCCGCACGGTCGGACCGCTCGGGCTCGCGGGACGCCAGGTCTCGCTCGACGTCCCCGCAACGCTTCGGGTGCTGCCCGAGTTCGCGTCGCGGCGCCACCTGCCGAGCAGGCTCGCGCGCCTGCGTGAGCTCGACGGGCGCGCAGCCGTGCAGCTGCGGGGCGCCGGGACCGAGTTCGACTCGCTGCGGGAGTACGTCATCGGCGACGACGTCCGGTCGATCGACTGGCGCGCGACAGCACGCCGCAACGACGTCGTCGTGCGGACGTGGCGCCCGGAGCGCGACCGCCGCGTGCTGATCGTGCTCGACACGTCCCGCACCTCGGCCGCACGCGTGCTCGATGCCCCTCGCCTCGACGCGTCGATCGAGGCCGCGCTGCTGCTCGCGGCCCTCGCCTCACGTGCGGGTGACCGCGTCGAGCTCGTCGCGTTCGACCGGCGGGTGCGCGCAAGGGTCGCGGGCGTCAGCGGTCCTCGCCTGATGCCCGCGATCGCCGACGCGTTGGCCGGGGTCGAGCCCACGCTGGTCGAGACCGACTGGCCGGGTGCAGTCGAGGTCGTCCGCGCGCGACTGACCCAGCGCTCGCTGGTCGTGCTTCTGACCACCCTGG
>JABBOW010000037.1 GCA_012927595.1 Cellulomonas sp. | reverse complement strand
GGGCCGGGCGGCCCCCCCCCCCGCGCCCCCCCCCCCCCCCCCACCCCCCCCCCCCGGCCCGGGCGGGGGCCGCCCCCCGGGCGGGCCCCTCGTCCGCGGCGTTAGCCTCGGACGGGGCCGGCCCGCGCGCCTGGTCCGCTGCGAGCCGTGGGGAGGCGTGATGACCGCTGAGCTGCCCGTCGTGTTCCTGCACGGCCTACGCACCTCGCGCACGATGTGGCGCGCACAGGTGGCGGCCGTCGAGGCTGCGGGTCACCCGGCGGTAGCGATCGACCTGCCGGGGCACGGTCGGCGTCGCGGCGAACGGTTTACGTGGGACGGCGCCATCGACGCGGTCGCCCGCGGAGTCGACGACGTCGGTGGACGTGCACTCGTCGTCGGGCTGTCGCTCGGCGGATACGTGGGCATCGCGCACGCGGCGCGTCGTGCGGAGCAGGTCGCTGGCCTGGTCGCTGCGGGCTGCTCGACACGACCGCTGCGGCCGCTCGTGGGTGCCTGGCAGCTCGCGGTCCGAGCGATCGCCCACCTGCCCGACGAGGGAGCGCGACTGAATCAGCTGATGGTGGACCTGGCCCTGCCGCCCGCCGGCGCGCGCGATGTCGGAGCTGGCGGGTTCGCCCTCGACGTGGGCCGGGACGTGCTGCGGGCCGTTCGGGCCGCGCGGCCGGTGGACGACCTCACGCGGATCGAGGTCCCGGTGTGGCTCGTGAACGGGCGGTACGACCACTTCCGGGGGGAGGAGCGCCGGTTCCTGACGGCATGCCAGGACGGGCGCCTCGTCGTGGTTCCGGGCGCGACCCACCTGGTCAGCCTCGTCGCCCCCGTGCGGTTCACACGCGTGGTCCTGGGGGCCCTGGACGGCCTGCAGCGGTGAGCGGCGCCCGATGCCTCACACCAACGAGCGCAGCTCCCACGCGCGGACCCCACCGACGATGCCGGCCTGGTTCGGGACGACGACGACGTCGTCGCCGAGGCGTTCGAGCGCCTGCGGGATGATCCGGCGCGAGTTGCCGCCGCCGAGGTAGAGCCGGTCCCAGCAGAACACGGGCCGCAGACCCTCGACGGCCCGCCGGACGCGACCGGACCAGCGCGGGTCGCCGAGCCTGGCCCGCTCGATATCGCCGAGATAGGAGTCGTAGGTCGTGCCGCGACGGATCGGTGCGTGCGAGAGCTCGAGGTGCGGGGCGAGCACGCCACCGTCGAACAGCGCCGAGCCCAGACCGGTCCCGAGGGTCAGGACGAGCTCGACCCCGGTGCCCGAGATGACACCGGCGCCGTGGACCTCGGCGTCGTTGAGGACCAGGGTCGGGATGCCGAGACGACGCTCGAGCGCGGCGCGGATGTCGCAGCCGGCCCAGAGCTCGGCGAGCGCCGGGTCGACACGGGTGTGGGGTCCCGCCGTGGTCACGTAGTGCGGGGTCGTGACGACGACGCCGTGCCGGATCATGCCCGGCATACCGACAGTGAGCCGGCCGGCAGGGGGGAGCCGGGCGGCGATCTCGGCGACCGTCTCGACGAGCAGCGCGGGCGGGAAGGGGTAGGGGGTCGGCACCCGGAGCGGCGGCGCGTGCAACGTGCCCGCCGCATCGAGGACCGACGCCTTGATGCCGCCGCCGCCGCAGTCGACGGCCAGCGTGAAGGCAGGTCGGCTGATCGGGGCGACCGGAGTGCTCGATGTCACCTGCTCACGGTAGCGGGGGCCGGAGCGGGCTACCGTGTCCGGCGTGAACACGGTACGGCTCCGACTCGACCTCGCCTATGACGGCACCCGGTTTGCCGGCTGGGCGGTGCAGCCGGCGCTGCGCACCGTCCAGGGCGTGCTCGAGGAGGCGCTCGCGACAGTGCTGCACCTCGACCACCTGCGGATCACCGTCGCCGGGCGCACCGACGCGGGCGTGCATGCGCGGGGTCAGGTGGCGCACGTCGACGTCGCGGTCGACACGTGGCTCGCGGCCGCCGGTCGGTCGTCGCGCAGCTCCCAGGACGTCCTCGTGACCCGGCTCGGTGGGCTGCTGCCACCGGATGTCGTCGTGCACCGCGTGCGCGTCGCGCACCCGGGCTTCGACGCCCGGTTCTCGGCGCTGGGCCGCCGCTACGTCTACCGCGTGTGCGACGATGCGACGCTGCGCGACCCGCTGCGACGGTCGCACGTCCTGTGGCACTCCCACCAGCTCGACAACGAGGCGATGGATGCTGCTGCGCGGGCGCTGCTCGGACGCCACGACTTCGCGGCGTTCTGCAAGCCGCGCGTGGGGGCGACGACGATCCGCACGCTCGAGATGCTGACGTGGCAGCGGCCCGTGGACGGTCCTGACGCGGGGCTTGTCGTCGCCCACGTCCAGGCCGACGCCTTCTGCCACAGCATGGTGCGTGCGCTCGTGGGGGCGAGCCTCGCGGTCGGGGAGGAGCGGCGACAGGTGCGCTGGCCCGCCGACATACTCGCGGGCAGGCAGCGCGACCCAGGCAACGTCGTCGCGCCTGCCCTGGGTCTCACGCTTGAGCAGGTCACCTACCCGCCGGACGACGAGCTCGCCGGGCGGGCGGAGCTCACGCGCTCGATCCGGTCCGCCGAGGATGTCGACTCGCTGCGACGGGACCCGGACGCGGCGGCCGGGTCCTGCTGACGGGCCGACTCAGGCCTCGTCGCCCTTTTCCTCAGTCACGTCGTCCTCGGTCGGGTACTCCTCGCCGATGACATGCACCGCTGCCTCCTCGGCGCTGGCGGCACCGCCGGAGATCCCAGCGTCGATCGCGAACTCGTCGTTCTCGCCCGCCTCGACGGCGTGGTCGTCCACGACGAGCCGGCCCGCGCGGTCGGGCTCACTCGCCGGGTCGAGGCGCGGGTGGACCTCCCAGACCTCGGGCTCCTCCTCCCCAAGGCGCTGATCGAGCGTCTCGCGGTGCAGCTGCTCCCACTCGGTCTCGCCGTAGTGGTTGGTGCGCGCCCGCTCCGGCGCGACGTACCCCTCGTCGAGCAGGTCGCCGACGCCGCGGTCCAGGAGCGTGTCCTCCATCGGCAGCTGGTCGCTGTCGCCCTCCGAAGCACCTGTCAGGTCGTTGCCCGCGGTAGACGTCTCGTCGCTCATGACTCCACGATCGCACCACACGGGCCACCGTGCGCGGTCTATGAGCTCGACGCGCTCGTGCGTCGCCAGCGACACTGGTCGGCGTGGGACACCTCGACATCAGCGCCGTGAGCTTCTTCCTGCCCGACGGACGCCCCCTCCTCGACGAGGTCGACCTGCGCGTGGCCGACGGCGCCAAGGTGGCGCTCGTCGGGCCCAACGGTGCGGGCAAGACCACGCTCCTGAGGATCGTGGCGGGCGATGAGGTCGCCCACAGCGGCACCGTGGTGCGCAGCGGCGGGCTGGGGATCATGCGACAGATGGTCGGGCGCATCGACGATGGGCGCTCGATCCGCGACCTGCTCGCGTCGCTCGCCCCGGCGGGCGTGCGTGACGCCGCCGTCGAGCTCGCGGCGGCGGAGACCGCGATCATGGAGGTCGACGACGAGCCGGCGCAGATGCGGTACGCGACCGCGCTCGTCGACTGGGCCGACGTCGGCGGCTACGAGGCCGAGGCCGGCTGGGACAAGGTCACCGACGCCGTGCTGTCCATCGGTTTCGACGCGGCGCAGTACCGCGAGGTGCGCACCTTGTCCGGTGGGGAGCAGAAGAGACTGGTCCTCGAGGCGCTGCTGCGCGGACCCGAGGAGGTCCTGCTGCTCGATGAGCCGGACAACTACCTCGACGTGCCGACGAAGCGTTGGCTCGAGACCCAGCTGGCGGCCTCGCCCAAGACCGTGCTGTACGTGAGCCACGACCGCGAGCTGCTCGCGCACACCGCGACCCAGATCGCCACGCTCGAGCCGACGGCGTCCGGGTCGAGCATCTGGGTGCACGGTGGCGGCTTCGGGAGCTACCCCGAGGCACGCGAGGACCGGCGCACGCGGCTCGAGGAGCTCCTGCGGCGCTGGGACGAGGAGCACGCGAAGCTCAAGGAGCTCGTCTTCACCCTGAAGAACAAGGCCGCCTTCAACGACGGGCTCGCATCGCGCTACTCCGCAGCCCAGACGCGGCTGCGGAAGTTCGAGGAGGCTGGTCCGCCGCAAGTCATGGCACGCGAGCAGAACGTCCGGGTCCGCCTGCGCGGTGGGCGCACTGCCAAGCGGGCAGTCGTCGCGACCGGCCTCGAGCTGACCGGCCTCATGAAGCCGTTCGACCTCGAGGTGTGGTTCGGCGAGCGCATCGCGGTCCTGGGCTCGAACGGCTCCGGCAAGTCGCACTTCCTGCGTCTGCTCGCGACCGGCGGCTCCGACCCGTCGCCCGAGCACGAGCCCGCGGGCGACGTGGACCTGACTCCCGTCGCCCACACCGGCCGTGTCGTGCTCGGTTCGCGGGTCCGGCCCGGCTGGTTCGCGCAGAACCACGACCACGCGGAGCTCGTGGGGCGCACGCTGCTGGCGATCCTGCACCGCGGCGACGGGCACCGGGCGGGCATGGGGCGCGAGCCGGCCAGCAAGGCCCTCGACCGCTACGAGCTGGTCGCGGCGGCCGAGCAGGCGTACGAGACGCTGTCCGGTGGGCAGCAGGCGCGGTTCCAGATCCTGCTGCTCGAGCTGGGCGGCGCGACGCTGCTCCTCCTCGACGAGCCGACCGACAACCTCGACCTGCACTCGGCCGAGGCTCTCGAGGCCGGACTCGAGGCATTCGAGGGGACGGTCATGGCGGTGACGCACGACCGGTGGTTCGCGCGGGGCTTCGACCGGTTCCTGGTGCTCGGTTCGGACGGTGAGGTCGTCGAGACGCCCGAGGCCGTGTGGGACTCCGGTCGGGTCAAGCGCGCCCGGTGAGAGCCCCGGCCGCGAGGTGTGCCGGTGGACGCCCCCAGGGCTGCCACCGGGGGCCCATCTCTGGGTCCGCAGCCGGAACGTTTTGACCCTGCGGCACGGCGGCGGCTACTCTGGTGTGTCGTTGTGCGTCTCCCGTCCACACTGAGGCCGCTTCTGAGGATCGCAAGGAGCAGCAGCTCCCGGCAGATCCGCAGGCCGCAGTACGGATGGTCAGGTTCGGTGCTCTCACTCGCCGGCCCCCAGGGATGCTCCACCGACAGCACTCATCGGCGGGTCCGCCTCCTGCGGGCCTTCGCTGTGGACACATCCAGCTATACGAAACGAAGGCTTAGACCGTGCGCACGTACACCCCGAAGCCCGGCGACGTCGAGCGGACCTGGCACATCATCGACGCGAACGATGTCGTCCTGGGTCGCCTGGCCACCCACGTGGCCACGTTGCTGCGCGGCAAGCACAAGGCGACCTTTGCTCCTCACGTCGACGGCGGCGACTTCGTCATCGTCATCAACGCGGAGAAGATCGCCCTCACCGGCAACAAGCGCGAGACCAAGGTCGCCTACCGGCACTCGGGCTACCCGGGCGGTCTGCGTGCGACCACCTACGCCGAGCTCCTCGAGAAGCACCCTGAGCGCGCGATCGAGAAGGCCGTCCGCGGCATGCTCCCGAAGAGCTCGCTCGCCCGTGCCCAGTTCTCGAAGCTCAAGGTGTACGTCGGTTCGGAGCACCCGCACGCGGCCCAGCAGCCCAAGCCGTTCGTCATCACCCAGGTAGCGCAGTAGGCCTCGGCCACTGCCAGCAATCACGACACAGGACGCGAGGACACCACCAGTGGCCGAGACCACGGTCGACATCGACCTTGAGGGCGACGACACGCCCACCAGCTACACCTCTGAGACGGTGGCCCCCACGGGCCGCGGCCAGAGCATCACGGCGCCTGCCCAGGCGCTCGGTCGTCGCAAGGAGGCCATCGCACGCGTGCGCCTGGTCCCCGGCACCGGCCAGTGGAAGATCAACGGTCGCACGATCGAGGACTACTTCCCGAACAAGGTGCACCAGCAGCTCGTGAACTCGCCGCTGAAGCTGGTGGACGTCGAGGGTCGCTTCGACATCGTCGCCCGGATCACCGGCGGCGGCGTCAGCGGACAGGCTGGCGCGCTGCGTCTCGGCATTGCCCGCGCGCTCAACAAGATCGACGAGGAAGCCAACCGCCCGGCGCTGAAGAAGGCCGGCTTCCTGATGCGCGACTCGCGCGTCGTCGAGCGCAAGAAGGCCGGCCTGAAGAAGGCCCGCAAGGCACCGCAGTACTCCAAGCGCTGATCCCTGCGCGTGGGCCAGATGGCTCCGACGGTCACCACGACCTTCGGAGCCATCTGCATGTCCCAGGGTCGTACCGTGTGAAAAGCGGTCGGGCGTCGGATCCGACGAGAGTGGGGCACGGGCGACTGCACGAGCAGCTGCGCGGGAACGACGAAGGAGTCAGGTGATGGGTCGACTGTTCGGGACCGATGGGGTCCGAGGCCTCGCCAACCGCGACGTGACCGCCGAGCTCGCGCTCGGGCTCTCGGTCGCGGCTGCCCGGGTGCTCGCCGCGCAGGGACAGTTCGTCGGGCACCGACCGCGTGCCATCGTGGGCCGTGACTCGCGCGTGTCCGGGGAGTTCCTCGCGGCCGCCGTGTGCGCGGGCCTGGCCAGTGCGGGCGTCGACGTGCTCGACGTCGGCGTGCTGCCGACGCCCGCCGTCGCCCACCTGACGGCAACCCTCGGGGTCGACCTCGGCGTCGTGCTCTCGGCCTCGCACAACGCGATGCCCGACAACGGGATCAAGTTCCTCGCCCGCGGCGGGCTCAAGCTCGACGACGACCTGGAGATCGAGATCGAGGGTCTGCTCGGCCAGGAGTGGGCGCACCCGATCGGCGCCGACGTGGGGCGGGTCCGGCTCGACAACGGCAGCGCCGGCTCGTCCTACGTCGATCACCTCGTCTCGACGATCGACGTCGGCCTGGCGGGCCTGCGCATCGCGGTGGACTGCGCGAACGGTGCGGCGAGCGCGGTCGGTCCGGAGGCCTTGCGGGCCGCGGGCGCCGACGTCGTCGTGATCAACGCCTCGCCCGACGGGCGCAACATCAACGAGAAGTGCGGTTCGACGCACCCCGAACAGCTGCAGGCCGTTGTCGTCGCCTCCGAGGCCGACCTTGGCGTCGCGTTCGACGGGGACGCCGACCGCTGCCTCGCGGTCGACCACACGGGCCGGCTCGTGGACGGTGATCAGATCATGGGTGTGCTCGCGATCGCGATGCGTGAGGGCGGTCGGCTCGTCGACGACACGCTCGTCGCGACAGTCATGAGCAACCTCGGCCTTCGTCTCGCGATGACGGCCGAGGGCATCCGCACGCTCGTCACCGGCGTCGGCGATAGGTACGTCCTTGAGGCGATGCGTGCCGGTGGCTACTCCTTGGGCGGCGAGCAGTCGGGCCACGTCATCATCGCGGAGCATGCGACGACCGGTGACGGAGTCCTCACGGCGCTCCAGCTCGCCGCCCGGGTCGCGAGCACCGGCCGCAACCTCGCCACGCTCGCGTCCACTGTGAACCGGCTGCCGCAGACGCTCGTCAACGTCTCGGGCGTGGACCGCGCTCGCGCCGCGACGGACGACGTCCTTGCCGAGGCGGTGCGGATCTCGGAGGTCGAGCTCGGCGAGACGGGTCGGGTGCTGCTGCGGCCGTCGGGCACCGAGCCGCTCGTGCGTGTCATGGTCGAGGCCGCGAGCCAGCCGGATGCGGACCGGATCGCTGGTCGACTGGCCGACATCGTCCGCGACCGCCTCACGCTGTGAGAGTGCCCGCCTCCGCCGTGCGGGGCATCGTCGAGGAGCTGCTGGTCGAGGCCGCGCAGTCCCCGACCGGGATTGTCGGCATCGTCCAGGTGGGTCACCCCGTGCTGCGCGCGGTGGCCGAGCCGTACGACGGTCAGCTGGACGACGCGACCCTTGCGTCTCTGGTGGCCGTCATGCAGCGCACCATGCGCCTGGCACCCGGCGTAGGTCTCGCCGCGCCGCAGATCGGTCTGCCGGTCGCGATCGCGGTGCTTGAGGACCCCGGCACGGCCGACCCCGAGATCGAGCGTGTCCGTGAGCGGCCCGTGCTGGGGTTCCGGGTGCTCGTCAACCCCCGGTACGAGGCGGCCGCCGGGGGCGGCGAGCGCGTCGACTTCTACGAGGGGTGCCTGAGCGTCGTCGGGTTCCACGCGGTCGTGCCGCGCCTGCGGGCCGTGCGGCTCACCGGCGTCGACGAGACGGGCGCACCGCTCGACGAGGTAGTCACAGGGTGGCCCGCGCGCATCGTGCAGCACGAGACGGACCACCTCGGCGGGACGCTCTACATCGACCGCGCGCGGCTGCGGTCTCTCGCGGCGGCGGACCCGCTCGGTGCCCAGTGGGCGAGCGAGCCGCGACCGGTCACGGCGGCGCGGGAGCTCGGCTTCGACCTGGCGTGACGCGCACGGGCAGCGCCAGCCGCGGGCGTCAGGTGTCCGTCGAGCGGTGGACGGCCTGCGGCGCGCGTCATCCGACGGGGGGACCACGCGCAGCCCAGCCACACGGCAGGGTCGGGTCAGGGGCAGGCAAGGGTGGGTTCAGGGTCATGCCGTGTTCCGCCGTACCCCCGACCGCCCTACCGTAGAGATCGACGTCCCGACCGGTCCGCACCCACCCGATCCCTGGAGCTGATGCACGGTGCTCGAGCACTGGATCCTTGCGCTCGCCAGTTCGCCGTGGGTGTACGTCGCGCTGTTTGCGTTCGCCACGATCGACGGGTTTTTCCCGCCGATCCCGAGCGAGTCGGTCGTGATCGGGCTCGCGGCGCTCGCGGCGTCGACCGGTCGACCAGCCATCGCCGTGCTGATCCCTGTTGCCGCGCTCGGCGCGTTCACGGGCGACCAGATCGCCTACACGATCGGGTCCAAGGTGGACCTGCACAGCGTGCGCCTGTTCCGCGGGGGCAACGGGCGCAAGGCGCTCCAGTGGGCCGAGAATTCGCTCGCGCACCGCGGGTCGTCGTTCATCCTCGCGGCGCGGTACATCCCGATCGGGCGGGTCGCGGTGAACATGACGGCGGGTGCGCTCGGCTTCCCGCGTCGCCGTTTCACGGGCTTGGCGGCGCTCGCAGGGCTGACCTGGGCGGCGTACGGCACCGCGATCGGCGTCGGTGCGGGAGCCCGGCTGAACGGGCATCCCGTCATTGCTGTTGTCGTCGGGATCGTCGTCGGGATCGTCGTCGGCCTGGTGATCGACTGGGCCCTGCGCCGGTTCCTGCCGGCGGGGGACGAGCCGGTCGCACTGGGCTAGAAGCGGGCCGAGCAGCCCGCAGCGCGCGTGCCCACGGACCCGGGAGCGAGGACCGCGACGGCAGCTGCAGAGCCGCGCCCGTCGGCCGGCGCGTGGTCCCGGCTTCGGCGTCCGGCCGCTGTGCGGTCGGCCACCGCCACCTCGGCGCCCACGGTCACGTCAACGCAACGATCTGTGCTGGCTCCTAACGATCTGGTCTCACCGCGGTCTGCGCCCACCAGTTGTGCCTACGCTCGAGGCAGGGGGCACAACGTGGTCGTCTCCTGCACCGCTCCGCAGGTCGTCGTCGTGGCCGCCAGCCCGCTCCTCGTGGGGTGCGTGCCGATGGACGAGACCGAGGTGGTGAGCCATGCGCGGCCGGACTGCTGCGCGCCTCGTGACCGTCGTCGCCACCGTGACACTGCTGGCGAGCTGCGCGGCCGCCACGTCGCCGACCGCCTCTCCGGCGACGATCGCGTCGGCTGCCGACTGCCTGGCACCGCAGGTCATCGCCGACCTCGGGCTGCGGGCGGACGCGCGCGAGCTGTCCGCGACCGCGCACCCCGCCGTGCCCGCGCCAGGCTCCGTCCCGGCCGGCTTCGAGCCCGTCGGCGTCGTCGAGTGCACGACTGGCGAGCGGCTCACCGACGCCCAGGGCGTGTGGGACGCCATCACCGTGCGACACCTCGAAGGCGACCTCAAGCCGCTGCTGGCGGCGCTCGCCGCACCGCGCCAGACGTCGACCGGCGTCCAGCTGTGCCCAGCGACCGAGGCGACGGTGTCTGCGCTGTGGCTCGTGGACGCGCTCGGCAGGGCGGTCCGTCCGGCCCCACCCGTCGACGCGTGCGGGGCGCCCACGGCGGGGATGCGCACGGCGGTCGCCGCGCTGGCCGAGATCGAGGTCGCGTACTACCGCGTGCATCTCGCGGCGTCGCGCGCCACGGTCAGCCCGACCGCCGGGGCCACCGTCGAGCCGACCGCCGCGCACGCTGCCGAGGGCACCGCCGGCTGAGGCGGGCCGACCGTCTCAGCGGTGTCAGAGCTTGCGCAGGCGCACCCGCTGGACCGCATGGTCCGCGCCCTTCGTGAGCACGAGCGTCGCGCGGCTCCGGGTCGGCAGGATGTTCTGCACGAGGTTCGGCGCGTTGATCGCGTCCCAGATCCCCTCGGCCCGCTCCACCGCCTCGTCGTCGGACAGCGACTCGTACCGGTGGAAGAACGACTCGGGCCGCGCGAACGCAGTGCTCCGCAGCGACAGGAAGCGGTCGACGTACCACTTGCGCACGTCCGGGGTGCGGGCGTCGACGTAGATCGAGAAGTCGAAGAAGTCGCTCACGGCCAGGTTCGACGTGGCCTCGGTCGCGGGCCGTGCGGGCTGCAGGACGTTGAGCCCCTCGACGATGAGGACGTCGGGGCGGCGCACGACGACCTCAGCGCCAGGGATGATGTCGTAGGTCAGGTGGTCGTAGACCGGCGCCCGGACCTCGGGGCGACCGGCCTTGACCCCCGAGACGAACCGGACGAGCGCGCGGCGGTCGTAGGACTCCGGGAAGCCCTTGCGGTCCATCAGTCCACGACGCTCGAGCTCGGCGTTCGGGTAGAGGAAGCCGTCCGTCGTGAGGAGCTCGACGTGCGGGGTGGCGGGCCAGCGTGCCATGAGCTCACGCAGCAGGCGCGCCGTCGTCGACTTGCCGACGGCGACCGAGCCGGCCACTCCGATGACGAACGGGGTGCTGCCCGTGTCCTCCCGCAGGAACGTGCTCGAGGCCTCGTGCAGCCCGCGCGTCGCGGCGATGTACAGATCAAGGAGTCGGGAGATCGGGCGGTAGATCGCGTCGACCTCCGCGAGGTCGATCGGGTCGCCCAGACCGCGCAGGCGGGTGACGTCGGCGTCGGTCAGCGGCAGCGGGGTGGACGCCGAGAGCCGGGTCCACGCGTGCCGGTCGAGCTCGACGTACGGCGTGGACGGGACGGAGTCGGCACTGTGAGACACGCACCGATTGTGCACGATCGCCGGCCGGCCGAGCGGGCGGCGCGGCGGGCGATCGACCGGCCGAGGATGCTGCCAGGGTCCGGCCGACCAACCTGCCCGGGCCCGCCGCGGCACCCCGGTAGACTCCCCGCCATGTGCGGAATCGTCGGATACGTCGGCAGCCAGCAGCCCAGCGGGCGCCCCCTCGAGGTCGTCCTGGGGGGGCTTCGGCGCCTCGAGTACCGCGGGTACGACTCGGCGGGCGTCGCACTGACCGGGACGGGCGACGGCAAGCTCGCGGTCACCAAGAAGGCCGGCAAGCTCGTCAACCTCATCGAGGCACTCGACCTCGATCCGCTGCCGGCTTCGACAGCTGCCATCGGGCACACGCGCTGGGCGACGCACGGCGGTCCCACCGACGTCAACGCGCACCCGCACGTCGTCGGCAAGGTCGCGGTGATCCACAACGGCATCGTCGAGAACTTCATCGCGCTCAAGGCGGAGCTGCTCGCCGCCGGCACGACCTTCACGTCCGAGACGGACACCGAGGTCGTGGCGCATCTGCTCGCTCGCGCCTACGACGTGCACGGCGACCTCACGGCCGCGCTGACCGCCGTCGTCCAGCGCCTGCAGGGCACATTCACCCTGCTCGCGGTCCACGCCGACATCCCCGACGTCGTCGTCGGCGCACGGCACGACTCGCCACTCGTCGTCGGGCTCGGCGACGGCGAGAACTTCCTGGGGTCGGACGTGTCGGCGTTCATCGCGCAGACGAAGGACGCGCTCGAGCTCGACCAGGACCAGGTCGTGACGATCACGCCGACGTCGGTCGTCGTCACCGACTTCGCCGGGGGTCCGGCCGAAGGACGGCGCTACACCGTCGACTGGGACGCCGCCGCCGCGGAGAAGGGCGGCTACCGCTCGTTCATGGACAAGGAGATCCACGACCAGCCGAAGGCGGTCGCGGACACCCTGCTAGGGCGCACCGACCTCGCGGGCCACCTCGTCCTCGACGACCTGCGCATCGACGAGTCCGTGCTGCGCTCGGTCGACAAGATCATCGTCGTCGCGTGCGGGACCGCGGCTTACGCCGGGCACGTCGCGAAGTATGCGATCGAGCACTGGTGCCGCATCCCGGTCGAGGTCGAGCTCGCGCACGAGTTCCGGTACCGCGACCCGGTCGTCAACGAGAAGACCCTCGTCGTCGCGATCTCGCAGTCCGGCGAGACGATGGACACCTTGATGGCGGTCCGCCACGCGCGCGAGCAGGGTGCCAAGGTCCTGGCGATCGTCAACACGCACGGTTCGACGATCCCGCGCGAGTCCGACGCGGTCCTCTACACGCACGCCGGCCCCGAGGTCGCCGTCGCCTCGACCAAGGCGTTCCTGGCCCAGATCACCGCCGCGTACCTCCTGGGGCTCTACCTCGCGCAGCTGCGCGGGAACAAGTTCCCCGACGAGATCTCGGCGATCCTCGACGAGCTGCGCCTGATGCCCGCCAAGATTCAGCTGGTCCTGGACCGCGCCGGTCGCGTGCGCGAGATCGCGCGGTGGATGGCCGACACGTCCTCGGTGCTCTTCCTCGGCCGGCACGTCGGGTTCCCCGTCGCGATGGAGGGTGCGCTCAAGCTCAAGGAGCTCGCGTACATCCACGCTGAGGGCTTCGCGGCCGGGGAGCTCAAGCACGGTCCCATCGCGCTCATCGAGCCCGGGCAGCCGGTGTTCGTGATCGTCCCGTCGCCGCGGGGCCGGGACTCGCTGCACTCCAAGGTGGTCTCGAACATCCAAGAGATCCGCGCGCGCGGGGCCCGCACGCTCGTGATCGCGGAGGAGGGCGACGAGGCCGTGCGGCCGTTCGCCGACGAGGTCTTCTACGTCCCTCAGTCGCCGGTCCTGCTCGCGCCCTTGCTCACGGTCGTACCGTTGCAGATCTTCGCGTGCGAGCTCGCGACGGCGCGCGGGCTCGACGTCGACCAGCCGCGCAACCTGGCAAAGTCCGTCACGGTCGAGTGAGCGGCATCGCGTGATCGTCGGCGTCGGGATCGATGTCGTGGACGTCGCGCGCTTCCTCGCGACCCTCGAGCGTGCACCGCGGCTGCGGGCGCGGCTCTTCACGGCTGACGAGCGGGACCTGCCGCCCGCGTCGCTCGCTGCGCGGTTCGCCGCGAAGGAGGCCATCGCGAAGTCCCTGGGCGCGCCGGGAGGCATGAGCTGGCAGGACGCGACGGTGCATCGGGTGCCGGGCGGTCAGCCCGTCGTCGAGACACGCGGGACGGTCGCGGCCCGCGCCGCCGAGCTCGGGGTCACCCGGTTCCACCTGTCGATCTCGCACGACGCCGGGATCGCGTCGGCGGTCGTCGTCGCCGAGGGCGACTGAGCCTCACGTCGGCACGGACAGGCGTCGACGGAGCCCGACGGGCGCGTCGCGACGCTACGGGGGCGACGCGCCCGTCAGACCTCAGCGAAACGCCGGGACGACCTCGCGCTCGAACAGCTCGATGCCCGAGCGGTCGTAGGCGGCCTCGGCGAAGTAGGTGATCGCGTACGTCATGCCGAGCCCCTCGAGCTCGCGCAGCTTCTGGACGATCTGCTCGGGGGTGCCGACGAGGGGACCCTTGCGGAACTCCTCGGCGACGCCGGGCGCCTTGTCTGGAACCGTGCGGCTGTAGTGCTGCTCGATCCAGGCGATGCGGTCGTCGACCTCCCCTTGGGTGCTGCCGATGACCACGTTGTAGTTGGCCGAGCGGGTGATCTCGTCGAAGCTGCGACCGATGTCGTCGCAGTGCCCGCGCAGGACGGCCGACTTGTGTGCGAACCCGTCGGGCGAGCCGTCGAAGTTGGTGTACGCGGCGTGCTCGGCGGCGATGCGCAGGGTCTTCTTCTCGCCACCTCCGGCGATCCACAAGGGCGGTCCGTCGACCTGCAGGGGCAGCGGGGACAGCTGCGCACCGGCGACCTTGTAGTGCACGCCGTCGAGCGTCGCGGTGCCGTTCGTCCACAGCTGCTTGAAGATCTGGACGCCCTCCTCGAGCATCGCGATGCGCTCGCCGGCGCGAGGGAAACCGTAGCCGAACGCGCGCCACTCGTGCTCGTACCAGCCGGCCCCGATGCCCATCTCGACGCGGCCGCCGGAGATGATGTCGGCCGTGGCGGCGACCTTGGCCAGGTAGGCGGGGTTCCGGTACGCCATGCACGTGCACATCTGGCCGAGGCGGACCCGCGTGGTGCTCGCGGCGTAGGCGTTGATGAGGCTCCACGCCTCGTGGGTGGCCTCGCCGTTGGGCTCGGGCACGGCATGGAAGTGGTCGTACACCCAGATCGACTCGAAGGCGTCGCCGTCGTCAGCGTGCTTCGCGAGCGAGTGCATGACCTTCCAGTGGTCCTGCGGGGGGATCCCGGTGAGGGACTGACGCCAACCCTGGGGAATGAATAGTCCGAAGCGCATGGTCCGAACCTACCCCGCGGCACGCGGGCCGGCGTCGAGCCGCCGCGAGCGGGCCGGGCGGCGGCATGATGGTCGACGTGATCCTTGCCTTC
>JABBOW010000183.1 GCA_012927595.1 Cellulomonas sp. | reverse complement strand
GACGTCGACCGCGCCGCCCGAGCGCACGAGCTCGACCGCGCGGGCCGCGGCCGGGTCGGCGAGCAGGGCAGGGAGCAGGCCGGTCAGGTCCATAGGTCCTCCGCAGCGGGACGGCGCCCGGACGCGGGCAGCACGACAGACCGGATCCGTGGGCCGGACCCGGGCAGGGACTCACTCTACCGAGGAGGTCGGGCCTGCCCAGGACGACGGTCGCGACCGCGGCGCCATGGACACGACCCGGCGATCACCGCCGAGGTGCGAGCGCCGAAGGCATCGGCGGCCAACCCGCCGCCCAGCGCGGATCCCTCACCAGGGGCAGCCAGCGGGGTGCGGGCGACCGGCGGACGACCTCCCCGAGCGCTCGGGCCGCAACCCCTGCGCGCAGCAGCCCGACTCCGAGCCGGGCACGCGCTGGTGACCAGCGGCGCCTCGCCAGCGTGGCCTTGCCGGTGAGCAGCAGACGTGTCTTGGTCGCTGACGAGTTCCCGCCCGAGGACGCCCCGACAGCATGCACCGCGACTGCAGTCGGTGTGATTCGAGGGCGCAGTCCGAGGGCGGCAGCCCGCAGGGAGAGGTCGGCGTCCTCGCCGTACATGAAATAGGACTCGTCGAGACCGTCGAGGCGCTCCCACGTGATGCGGTCCATCATGAGCAGGCAGCCGGTGACTACGTCCACCTCGCGGTCAGTGTCCCGCTGCCAGCGTCCGAGCGACTCGGGGTCGAACAATCGCGAACGCCGCAGCATCGAGCTGAGGCCCGTGGCGAAGCAGAACCAGCTCCACAGGGTCGGCCGACCCCAGCACGAGCTGGGGTCGACGGTGCCGTCCGGCCGCAGCGTGCGGCCGCCGACGATGCCGGCCTCCGGGTGCTCGTCCAGCGCCCGAACGAGGGCGTCGATGCAGCCCGGGCGGACCACCGCGTCGGGGTTCAGCAGCAGCACGCGCCGGCCGCGGGTGCGGGCCGCACCGAGGTTGCAGCCGCGGGCGAAGCCCACGTTGTCCCCGGTGATCACCACGTCCACCCGGTCGGCCCAGCTCTCGAGCAGCTCGATGGCCGGCGGGTCGGACCCGCTGTCGACGACGACGACCTCCGCCGTGCCGGTGGGGCGGCCGGCACCGGTGACGGCCTCCAGGCAGCGCGCGAGCCAGTCCACGCCGTTGTGAGACACGATCACCACCGAGACGTCGGGAAGATCCAGCGGGCCCACCGGGTGGCTCACGGGAGCGCCGTCGGTACGCCGGTCGCGCCGTCCGACGGGACGAACCCGTCGCGCCAGCCGACGACACGGGCCGGGCTGCCGACGGCGATGCACTGGGCAGGCAGGGAACGCGACACGACGGACCCGGCTCCCACCACGGCTCCGTCACCGACTGTGACGCCGGGCAGCACCACGACCCGCGCTCCCAGCCACACGTCCGAGCCGATGACCACGTCCGACTCCCGCTTGGGCTGCTGCATGACCGGCACCCCGTGGATGACGCCATAGTTGCTCGCGGTGATGAACACCTCGGGCGCCAGCAGCACCTGATCTCCCAGCACGATGCGCCCGCTGCTGTCACCCGCCCACAAGTAGCACCGCTCTCCCACGTGCACGTCGCGCCCCAGCGTGATGCGTTCGCCGTTGCGCAGGCTAGCTGTCGGGGACATGCGCAGTCCCGGGCCGGCGTGCAGCCGCCGCCGGGGTTCCACGTGCGCGTAGGAGTAGAACCTCGCCACCTTCGCGTGGTGCACCAACAGGTGCGGGTCGACCATCCGACGCAGGGTGGCCAGTGCACCCTCCCCGGCCGTCGTCACGACACGGCCCGGGACGTGGTGTCGGTGGCCCAGCGCTCGTCCCTCCGCAGTCGGCGCACAGCGGCCACCCATCGGCTCGCTGCAGCAATCACCACGAACGCTGCCGCATCCGGCGGCCGAATCGCACCGCCGCGCACGCAGGATGCAAGTCCGCCCGCGCGGTTGCGCCCAGGATCCGCGCCGAGCTGCGCGGCCAGCTGGCGGTTGCCGTTGATGATCCTGGCCCGTCGGGCCACGAGCGCGCGCGTGGTCCGCGCCGCGTGCACGATGAACGGCTCGTCGACGAGCACCCGCTCGTCCGGCGCGAAGGAGCGACGCACCCAGCCGTCGTCGTTGGTGACGTCCGGCAGCGCGCCGAGCCGGTCGTACGCCGCCCGGTTGAGAGCGAAGACACCGGAGCCGACCAGGTTTTCGCGCACGTAGGGCAGAGCTGTCCACGCGCGATAGAAGCACTGCACGAGCGGAGCGGACGACGCGGCCGCCCCCGGGACCCGCCCCGCGCCCCCCCCCGGCGCGGCACGCTCCAGCGCCGCTGCGAGCGCGCGCGCCGTCGGTGTGGGCAGCTCGCAGTCGGCGTCGAGGACGATCACGGGCCAGCACGTGACAGCGGCGAGACCGGCCCGCAGCGCGGCCACCTTGCCGGGCTGCGCCAGCTCGACGACGTCGACCGTCATGCCCAGCTCGCGACCGGTGCGCCGCGCGAGCACGGCAGTGTCGTCAGTCGAGCCATTGCTCACCACCACGACGGCAAGCTCACCGGGCCGCGCATCCGTGAGCAGCACTCGCAGGCACCGGCCGATCACTGTCGCCTCGTCGTGCGCAGGCACCAGCACCGTCGCCACGCACCGGTTGCCGGGCCCCGTCGCCTCGACCTGCTCACGCTCGTCCGACCACCCGACCGGGACCGGCTCGCCGGCTGACATGACCGTCTCAGATCGGTCCACGATGACGCCTCCCCCGATGTGCGAGATACCGAGGCTATTGCACTGACCTGGGCCGCTTCGAGATTGAACGTCAGATTCCTCCCAAAGATCACCCCGACGCGCCCCCCTTCGCCGGTTTCGAGATCCACGGCGCCAGCTCGTCGCCGACATGTCACGCGAATGCTCATCGTCATGTCGCATCCGCCATGTCAGGCCAGGTGACGTCCGGTCGGTCGCGCGCGGCGAACGGGTGAGAGCGACGGGTGAAATGTCCGCTCAGGTGCTGCGGGCCTGCCGATTGCGCGCACGTCTCGGTACCGTGGAGCCTCCCCGACGTAGGGTTATGCCCTGACTTGTCCTGATGATCCCGTCGCTGAGCCGAGGTGGCCGATGTCTGCACCCGACGCTCCCCGACGCCCCAACCGCATCACGGTCGCTCTCGGTGCCGCGCTCGTGATCGGCCTGGTCGCGCTCGTGTCCTGGGCTGCGATCGAACCCGCTGGCAGGTCGACCTCCGCGGCAAGTCCGTCGACCGCGAGCGGCTCGGCCACCACGCCAGTCAGAGCGGGCGCAACGAGTCCCGCGGCTGGCTCCTCCACGTCGACCAGCACCGCCTCGGCCGCAGCGGGTGTGAGCGACGCCACCACCGAAGGCTCGGCCACACCGGGCGCCGGCGTGAGCAAACCTGCGACGGAGGTACTCCCCACTGCTCCCCCGACCGGACTGCCCCTCGCCTCGTCCGCAACCGTTGGGCCTGCCGGGCCGCGACTGACGATGCCGCTGCCAGCGACGACGTCCGCCCGCGGCGCGCTCGTGGCCGGATTCCCCGTCACGATCGTCCCAGTGCCCGCGGGCGCGACGGTCGTCTCGAGCTCGGTCTCCGCCGAGGGCAGCCGCCTGCAGGTCGGGCTCGAGGCGAGCACTGCGGCGAGCCCGGCGGACGTCCAGGCGGGCTACGTGCAGGCGTTGACCGTCGCCGGGTTTATCACGACCGACTCCCCCGCCGGTGCGGGGGCGACGGCGACGGCGTTCGTCCGCGGCAACGACGGCCTCGTCCTCACGCTCCGGGAGCGCGTCGGCGGCGGCACCGAGCTGAGCGTCGCCGGAACGCTCACGGCACAGGGCTGACGTGTACCTCAGCTTGCGCGACCGCCCTGCCGGCCCGGCGTCGTCGAACCCTGAGTCGGGCACCCGCCAACCGATCGTACGGGTGTCGTCCGTCGTCGTCTCCCTGGGCGTCGTCAGCCTGCTCACCGACATCTCCTCGGAGTCGGTGGCCGCGATCCTCCCGCTCTACGTCACCGCCGCGCTGGGACTGTCGACCATCGCATACGGGTTCATCGACGGCCTCATGCAGGGTGCGACCGCCCTCGTGCGGATCGCGGGCGGGTGGGCGGCCGACCGCGGTGACCACCCCAAGTGGGTCGCCTTCGCGGGCTACGGGCTCTCCGCCGCCACGCGTGCCGGGCTGCTGGTGGCGGGCGGGTTCGCCGCGGTCACGGCGCTGGTCGCGGTCGACCGGGTCGGCAAGGGGATCCGCACCGCACCCCGTGACGCGATGATCGCCGCGAGCTCCGACCCGAGGACGCTGGGGCGGTCGTTCGGCGTCCACCGCATGCTCGACACCGTCGGCGCAGCGACCGGCCCGCTCCTGGCGTTCGCGGTCTTGTGGGTCATCCCTGACGGATACCGCACGGTGTTCGTGATGTCGTGCGGGTGCGCGGTGATCGGTCTGGCCGTGCTCGGCCTGCTCGTCCCCGACCTGCGCCCGCGGCGCGCAGCCTGGCTCGCGAAGCACCAGTCGCGCGACGAGCGCGGGCTGCCGCGATGCAAGGGCTGCACGTGCACGGTGCCGGGCCTCGCCCCCGCGGGTCGCCCGTTCAGCTGGCGGGCGATCGGGACGCCGTCGCTGCGTCGCCTCATGGTCGCGGCCGGCGTGCTCGGCGTGCTGACTGTCGGCGACGGCTTCGTCTACCTCGCGCTGCAGGACCGCAGCGGGTTCGCGACCCAATGGTTCCCGCTGCTCTACGTCGGCACCAACGTGGCCTACATGAGCCTGGCGATCCCCTTCGGCCGGCTCGCAGACCGGTTCGGCCGCGCTCGGGTCTTCCTCGCGGGTCACGTCGCCCTGCTCGGAGCCTACGTGTGCGCAGGGACGTCCGGCGGGTGGGCCGGCCTGACGTTCGCCGTGCTGCTGCTGCTCGGTGTGTTCTACGCCTCGACCGACGGCGTGCTGTCGGCGATCGTCGGGCAGATCGCGGACCTGTCCGCACGCGGGACAGCGATCGGCACCGCTCAGACGGTCGTCGCTCTCGCCCGTATGCTCGCGTCGACCGGCTTCGGTCTGCTCTGGTACACGGTCGGACGGGGGAACGCGATGTTCGTCGCCGCCGCGGTGCTCGCCGCCGCGATCATGGCCTGCTGGTTCCTCGTGCGGGGGCTCGACGTGCCCGCCGACTCGGCCGCACCTGCCAAGTCGCTCGCGTGAGGCGGCCCGCTCCGCGCGTCCTCGCGCTGATTCTGGTCGTGGTCGTCGTCGTGGCCGGCGCCGTCGCCTACGGCGTGAGCGCTTTCCGGACGCAGCGCGCGCAGGTCGCCTCGTCCACCCATGTCGCACAGTCCGACCTGGCCGCCGTCGAGGGCCACAACCGCATCGTGTTCCGCAGCACAGCGCCCGGCGACCAGTACGGGCTCGTCGCGATGGTGCTGCTCGACGACCCGGCGGGCCCGCGCGCCTTCACGGCCGTCGCGTGCGACCGGGTCGATGCCGTTCCGGGCGCGGAGTCCTGCCTGCGCACGGTGCGCGGCATCGCGACGCGGTTCGAGGCGCAGCTGCTCGACGCGTCGTGGCAGCCCGCCCAGACCTGGCCCCTGCCCGGTGTCCCGAGCCGCACCCGCCTGTCCGCCGACGGTTCGCTGCTCGCGACGACGTCGTTCGTGACGGGACACTCGTACGCCACGACCGGCTTCTCGACCCAGACGGTCGTGCACCGCGCCGACGGGACGACGACGGGCGATCTCGAGAAGTTCGCTCTGACGGTCGACGGCCAGCCCTTGACCGGGAGCGACCGGAACCTCTGGGGCGTCACGTTCGTCGACGACACGACGTTCTACGCGACCGCGGCGTCGGCCGCCGCCGGCAAGACCTGGCTGGTCCGCGGCAGCCTCACGGACCAGACGCTCGTCTCGCTCCGGGAGAACGTCGAGTGCCCGTCGTTGAGCCCGGACGGCACGCGGATCGCCTTCAAGAAGGATGTCGGCACGGGTGGCGCCAAGCTCTGGTCCGTCGCGGTGCTCGACCTCGCGACCGGCGCGGAGGTCGTCGCGGGTGAGAAGCGGAGCGTCGACGACCAGATCGAGTGGTTGGACACCTCGACGCTGCTCTACGGCATGCCGCGCGAGACCGAGGCAGGCGTGACCGACGTGTGGTCCGTCGCGGCGCAGGCGGGCGCGACACCCGCGATCTTCATCCCGCAGGCGTGGTCGCCGTCGGTCGTGCGCAACTAGCTCGGTCCGGCACCCGCCGGAGCGGTCCGCTCCACGACGAACCGCCGCAGCTCCGGCTCGTCGTCGAGGTCCACGAACGTCCGGCCCGCGGGCGGCGGGGCTGCCGTGAGCTCGGCACGAGGCCGTCGCGCGACCGCGGCTCCGCTGAGCTCGTCGTACACCCCGACGTACGCGGCGGACTGCGGCTGCCAGTCGAGCTCCTCGGCGACGCGACGACGTGCCCGGAGGGCTAGGTCGAGCCGCAGGACGTCGTCGTCCAGCAGTCGCTCGACCGCATCGGCGAACGCCGCGACATCGCCGGACGGCACGTAGAGGACCGTGTCGCCACCGGACAAGTGGGTCTCAGCGAGGTCGAAGGCGACCGACGGCACCGCGTAGGCCATGTACTCCATCGTCTTGTTCATCGTCGACACGTCGTTCAGCGGAGTCTTGAGATCGGGTCCCAGGCCCACGTCGGCAGCGCTCAGGTAGTCGGCAATCATTGCCTTGTCCGCCCGGCCGGTGAACTCGACATGTGCGTCCAGCCCGAGCTCGGTGCACTGCTGGCGCAGGTCGTCGTAGCAGTCCCCGAAGCCGAGGAGCGCGGCCCGGACGCCGGTCCGTCCCCGCCGGTGCACGAGCTCGTCCATGACCGCGAGGATCTGATCGACCCCGTCCTGCGGGCCCATGATGCCCAGGTACACGAGGAGGTGACGCGCACCCGCACGCACCGACGCGGGCGGGTAGACCGGGCGCATGACGCTCGTGTCGGGCCCGCTACGCACCACCGTCACGTCCTGCGGCGCCCGCTCCCCACGCGTCATCGCAACCCGCCGGTAGGACTCGTTCGTCGAGATGACCCGGTGCGCGCTGCGGAACGTCATCCGCTCGAGCCACAGAAGCCCGGCGTACTGCGCGCGCGCACCGGCCGTCGTCGGCTGCCCGAACCGCGACAAGAACAGCTCGGGGTTGAGGTCGTGGTGGTCGAAGACGAAGCGGACCCCCCAGCCGCGCCACAGCAGCGCGAGGAGCCAGTAGGTGTCGGGCGGGTTGCACGCCTGGAGGATGTCGAACCGGCGCTCGCGGTGCACCACGAGGGAGAGCGCCGCGGTCCGGAGCCACGAGTAGACGAACTCGACGACGAACCCTGCCAGCCCCTGCGCCTCCGGTGCCGGCCGGTACTTGTAGATCGCGACGCCGTCGATCAACTGGCGAGCGGGGTCACCGGGACCCTTCGGGCAGATGACGCTGACCTGGTACCCGGCGGCCGTCAGCGCCTGGCACTCGAGCCACACCCGGCGGTCGAGCGGGACCGGGAGGTTCTGGACGATGATCAGGACACGCGTCGGGCGCGCGTCACTCATCGGGCACCTTGCCGGTGAACCTTGGCTGGCTTCTGCTCGCTCATCGACGAACCTCCTGCGCGATCGTTGCGACCTGGTCGGCTGCTCGTTCCCAGGTGAAGTGCGCCTGCCGGCCCGGCGCTGCCGCCGCGCACGCCGCGTACAGGGCGTCGTCCGCGAGCGTGTCGACGATGAGGTCCGCGAGCTCGTCCGGCGACTCGCTCGTCACGAGCCGTCCGCCGCTCGCCCGGTCGATGATCTCCGGCATCGCGCACGCGGCGCGGCCGATGCACGGCAGTCCTCGCACGAGCGCCTCCGCGAAGGCGATGCCGAACCCCTCGAACCGTGACGGCATCACGAACAGGTCGTGCGTGTCGATCAGCCGCGCGATCTCGGCAGCCGGACGAGGCCCGAGGAAGGTCACTCCGTCGGGCACGTCGCCCCGCAGCGGCCACGTCCGCGGTCCCGCGATCGTCAGGCTGATGGTGCTGCCGAGCTCTCGGCGCAGCCGTTCGAACGCCGCCACCACCTGGGCGCCACCCTTGGTGTCGAAGTCGCGCCCGACGAGCAGGAGACGGCGCGTCGGGCCGCCTCGACGCTCCGGGACGGCGGCGGCGCGCGCCGCAGGAAGCGGCACGTTGCTCCCCGGGTTGACGACGTGAACCCGGGCCGCCGAGACGCCGTGCGCGACGAGGCTGCGGGCCATCCACTCGCTCATCGGAAGGATGGCCGCCGCATGCTCGTAGATCCGCTCCTGCCGCGCGCGCAACGCCTCGATCCGGCTTCGCCCGAGGGCGCGGAAGTGCGGGACCCCGTTCGGCCCGAAGTGCTCGAGCAGCAGCACGTAGCTCAGGTCCTGCAGGACGAGGAAGGGTGTGTCGAGGACCGCGAGGTCGTGGATCTCCAGGACGACGTCTGGCCGCGCGCGTCGTACCCGCGCACGCACGTCCGCCTCGACCAGGGACTGCGTGATCGATCCGTGTCGCCAGGTAGACACCCAGCCCTGCGGCGTGCGGCCTGCACCCATTCCCTTGAGCACGGCCTGAACGGGCCGCGCGAGGTCCGAGCCGACGTCGACCACCTCGGTCACGCCGCTGAGCGCGCTGCGCAGGCGCCAGGGCGTGCCTGACCACGTCCCCTCGCGCGACTGGCCCCAGTGGCATGCGAACCCGAGACGCACAGTCATCGAGCCCTCCCGACGTGCGGCCGGGCGGCGAGCGTCAGGCCGTCCGGCGACGCGGCTCTCAGCATCGACCGTGCCCTTCGCGCGATGAACGGGACAAACGCACAGTATCCCGACGCCGACGACGCGTGGTAGCCGCCATCTGGTGGTTACCACGCGTCGTCCTCACGTCACGTCGGGGCCGTCCCGCTCACGACGGACCCGACGGTGCCCTGTTCCGTCAGAGGCCCAGGGCTGCGTTCGTGTCGGCCCAGACGTTCCCGGACTGGGTGATTGGGACATTGATCCGGGACGGTCCGTACTGCGCCAGCCGACCGAACTTATTGTTGATGATCGAGATGTTCTGCACGAAGTACTGGCCGTTGTTCCCGTCCACGCAGAAGAGCGTGAAGTTGCCGCCGTCGAGCCAGTTGCCATCGATCGTGACAGGGCCCGCCGTGCTCGGCCCGAGGTCCGGGGCCAAGAACAGCGCCGAGTTGGCGTCGACCACATTCGACAGGTTGATGACGTTGTGACGCACGACCAGGTTGGTGACGCCGCTCTGCAGCTGGCCACCGTCCGAGTGAGCGCCCGAAGCCGGGGTCAGGTCGTGAATCCAGCTGTCCTGCAGAAGCACGTTGCTGCCGAGCTTCACGCCGTCGCCGTACGTGCCGTGGATGTTGACCCGGTAGGCCGTCCAGTCGTCGAACCCGATGGCGTTCTCGAAGCCATAGATCTCGGTGTCGTAGATCGTGACGCTGCCGGAGTTCGTCAGGATCCCGAAGCTGTCAGAACCGTGGATGCGCGAGTTCTTGATGATGACGCCCGGCGCCTCGACCGAGACGGATCCGGAGATGTCCAAACCGTCGATGACCTGGTTGGGAGTTGTGATCCTCAGCGAGCCGGAGGCCTTGAGGACCGTGCCTGCGGGGACGCCGGTGTTCGCCGCACTCGGCATGCCGGTCGGGGTCGGTGATCGTGGCGCCGTCGCGGTCACCGTCGGCGTCGGCGTCGGCGTCGGTGTCGGCGTGACCGTCGGCGTCTGCGTCGGCGTGACAGTCGGCGTCGGCGTCGGCGTGACCGTCGGCGTCGGCGTGACAGTCGGCGTCGGCGTCGGCGTCGGCGTCGGCGTGACCGTCGGCTTCGGCGTGACAGTCGGCGTCGGCGTCGGCGTGGTGGCCGCAACGGGCGCCACCTCGACGGCAACAAAGTTCCACTGGTGGTTCGCGGGGGCCGACGTGCCGACGGTCGCGGTCGACGCCGCGGTGGTCGCGGGCAGCTTCTGCGTCCACATCGTGTCGCCGACCGAGGCGCGGAGTTCGGAGATGGACTGCTGACCCGTCAGAATTGTGCGAGCAGTGGCGTCATCCCAGTCGTTGCCGACGCCGAAGGCGACGGAACCGGCGGCTAGCGCCAGCTGAGCACGGGCAGCACCGGAGGACGCGGAGGCCGCAGTCGCAGCACCGATCTTGCCGCCCGTCAGGGCGACCAGCGTGGCGACGCCCTGGAAGCCAACGCTCGACAGCGAGGCCTTCGGAGCGCAGCTCGCCACCGCGGCAGAGGCAGTCGCGGTCCATGCCTCGGAAACGCCGAGGCTCGAGTTCGCGCGCTTGACGAGAGACCAGGTGAGACCGCACCCGGAGACCGAGCTGACCGACTGCGCACCGCTCGCCGGCCCGTCGGATGCGACGAGCAGCAGCAACGTCGCTGCGGCCGATGTCGAGGCCGGCGCCGCAATGAAGCTGCTCCCCGCCACGGTCTGCTGCGCGGAGCTGGTCGCCACGACCGTGACCGGAGCCGGCGCGGCGGCCGAGGCGACAGTCGCGAGGCCGGCACCGGTGAGCGACACTGCGGCCATCACGGACAAGGCGACCGGTATTGCTAGGCGCCTACCGCGGTGGCCAAAATAAGGTCTCGAAATCATTTGAAGTTCTCCTTGTTGCAGCTGGTGCGTGCCCGTAGCGGCGACGGCTCGCTCGCGGCAGGGATTTTCGCCTGCTCATGCCAGGGTAATCACAGCATTGCGGCGACGTGAGTCGAAGGTCCTGGGTCGGAAGTCGATGTCCTCTGCCACCTGCACACATGAGAGTTTGAGGAGTATTCGCGGCCCGCAGGGAACATGTGCGCTATGCACCCGCATGGCACCATCTGTCGGGATTGTCTTGAAGCGCCGCAATGAACGGTTCAGCCGGATATTCGGTCGATGTGACGGAGATCACAGGTGAAAAATGACCGTTCAGGTCCCGCTAAGCACCGCGAACACAGGGCACATGCATCTGAGGAAGGCTTCTCACCCCGTAGCAAGTGGTATGTTGGCGCGCTTGAAACTCCGGCCCGTACGGCAAGGAAGATGCGCGCAGCCACAGCGCCCGCTCTTCACACAACAGGTGCCGGATGCGATCCGTCAGAGGACGAGCTGAGCCCCGGTGTCCGCCCAGACATTACCGGACTGGGTGAATGGGACATTGATCCGGGACGGTCCGTAAGCCGCGCCCCGACCGAACTTGTTGTTGATGATCGAGATGTTCTTCACGCTGTACTGGCCGTTGTTCCCGTCGACGCAGAAGAGCGAGTAGTTGCCGCCGTCGAGCCAGTTCCCGTCGATCGTCACGGGGCCCGACGTGCTCGGACCGAGATCTGGCGCGATGAAGAGCGCCGAGTTGGCTGACGGCGCGCTCGACATGTCGATCACGTTGTTCTTGATCACGAGGTTTCTGACGCCGCTCTGCAGCTGCCCACCGTCCGCATGCGCGTCGGCGGCTGGGGTCACGTCATGGATCCAGCTGTCCTGCAGCTTCACGTCGTCGCCGAACTTGACCCCGTCGCCGTACACGTTGTGGATGTTCACTCGAGTAGCGACCCAGCTGTCGCCCGCGATTGCGTTCTCGAAGCCGGAGATCTCCGTGTCGGTGATCGTGACGCTCCCGGTGCCCACCAGCACGCCGTAGACGTCGTTACCGTGGATGTGCGAGTTCTTGATCACCACTCCGGGCGCCTCGACCGTGACGGGACCCGAGATGTCCAAACCGTCGATGACCTGGTTCGGCGTCGTGATCTGCAGCGCACCCGAAGGCATCAGCGGCGTCCCGGCGGGGACACCTGTGCTGGACGCGCCCGGCCGGCCTGCGGCCGACACCCGGTTCGCCGGTGCCGGCGGAGCGGGCGGCGGGGTCGGCTTCGCCGTCGCGCGCGGACTCTTCTGTGGAGGGGCCGGCGCGGTCGGGTCAGCGGGAGCAGGGACATCCGCCGGTGCAGGACCTGTGGGAGCCGTCGGCGTGGCGGTCGGGGTCACGGCGGGCGCGGTACCACTCGGGTGCGTCCAGGACGGCTCCTGTCGGTCGGGCAGCAACCGCGAGGGGAACCGCGCGTCGCGCTCCCCCTCTGCTGAGAGCACGCCGTGGGGATCAGACGTGGGCGCGGTGCTGACCGGTTCGGAACCGACGATGAAGTAGGACGAGAGCGCGACAGCCGGGATCAGAACCGCTGCCTGCACCCGCCGCGCGAAGGGGAGCGCCGTACGCGTCATGGAGTACTCCCTCGTGGGCCCCTCGGGCCACCGATCGGCGGCTCGTCCCTGACGAGCCCGGTCGCTGTACGTCCTTCAACACGATCGTAAGGGGTCAATCCGGCCACTCCCGGGCATTAGGGTCCAGTCACGGTACGTCTGCCTGCTCGCGTCGACGAATGAGAGTGTCCTCATGGTGACCCCCCAGTACTGGAAGCTCCGCGAGCGTCTGGGGCCCGGCGGCCGACGACGCGTGCGTGCCGGTGTCGATGCGGTGGTTGCGCCGGTGCTCGGGTCGGTGCGGGCAACAGGTGCAACGACGCGGGCCGCAATCACCTTCGACGACGGGCCGGACCCCGAGGTCACTCCCCTCCTGCTCGAGGCGCTCGCCGAGGCCCACGTCACGTGCACCTTCTTCGTCCTGGTGGCACAGGCTCGCCGGCATCCGGAGCTCCTCGGCGCGGTGAGCGCCGCAGGGCACGAGATCGCGCTGCATGGCGACGACCACGGTCGCCTGACCGAGCTCGGGTATCGAGGCGCGCACCGGTACCTCGTCGCTGCCCGTGACGAGCTGCAAAGCCTGGCCCGCGCCCCCGTGCACTACTACCGCCCGCCGTACGGCGCGCAGTCGGTGGCGTCGTACCTCGCTGCCCGACGGGCCGGGCTGGAGGTCGTCGTCTGGAGCGCCGACGCGGACGACTGGACCGACCGATCCGTCGAGCAGGTGGTGCGGGACGGGCTGAACGGCCTGGAGGGTGGCGGGATACTGCTGCTGCACGAGCGCCTCGAGCCGGACCCCCGCAACGGTGCGCCGACGACCAGCTTCGACCGGATCGACATGGCGCGCCGTGTCATCGCTGGTGCCCGCGACCGCGGGTGGGAGCCCGGTACTGTCGGCGAGCTCGTCAGGACGGGAGGTCCGCGCCGGACGGCATGGTTCCGACCGTGAGGACCACCGCCTGACGGCGCCGTTCGCGGCGGTCCGTCAGACGCTCGGCCATGAGCACACCACCGAACGTGACGAGCGCACCCGTCAGGAGCGTGCCCGCGTACGCCCGTGTGCCGCTCCCGTGGGCATAGGTGTAGACGGGCTGGTTCGGGCTCATCTGGATCCTGATACGCAGCGCCTTGTCGACCGAGGCGTCCGACTGGAGCTTGTCGAGCACGTCCTCGATCCTGGTGAGGGCCGCACTCATCTCCGCGCGCGAGTCGCCGAGCGTCGTTCCGGCCGATTGGACGTCGAGCACCGGGGTCTCGAACCGGTACTCCCACTGGCCGCCGGAGTTCGGCTGACGCACGGTGTACCCATGCTGGATACCCTCGCCGACGAGGGTGACCTGGTCGGACACCGAGCGCGACGTCCCACTCTGCCCGCCGACGAGATGTGCGACGACGCCCGTCGTGCTGATGAGCGAACTGGTCGTCTCAGCGAGCGCATTGCCCGGAAATGGCTCGGGCTGGAGAAGGATCACATTCACCTGGCCACTGAATACGCCGGGCTGATGGCCGACGAGCAGGACGGCGGCTGCCGTGAGCGCGAACCCGACAACGGTGACGACCCAGAAGCGCAACGAGAGCTGGAGAAGGTCCCAGATCGTCACGGGCTGCTCCGGTCTTCTTCACGGGTTCTCTTCATTGGTTCACCCGGACCCCAACTCCGACTTCCTCATACCCGCCTATGCTATCCATATTGCACCATAGCGGGACACAGCCAACGCTTCGACTACGGGGGATGCAACTTCCATGTACCTCTCGGACCTCCTGAGGGGGCTCGGCCGCAGGTGGTACTTCGTCGTCCTCGGCCTGCTCGCCACCGCCGCGCTGAGTGTCGGCGCGATGCGGCTGGTGCCGGTCGACTATGTCGCGCAGTCGTCGGTGCTCCTGCTGCCCTCGTCGAGCACCGTCGGGACGGGCGGGAATCCGTATCTTGCCCTCGGTGGGCTCCAGGGTGCCGCCGACGTGCTCGCACGTGCGATGACCGACGACACGATCAGCACACACATCGCACCCCAGGGCAGCAAGGTTAAGTACACCGTCACGCGTGACACGACCACCAACGGGCCGATGCTGATCATCATGGCGACGGATGTGACGAGCGACGGCGCGCTGTCGACCCTGAACGCCACGCTCGCACAGGCCCCGAACGTGCTCCGCCAGCTGCAGTCGAGCGTCGGGGCGCCGTCCAACACGCTGATCGGGCTCGGCACGATCACGCAGGACACCATCGCGCAACCAGAGATCAAGTCCCAGCTCCGCGCAGTGATCCTGGCCGGCGTCGTCGGCCTCGCGCTGACCGTCTTCGGCACGAACCTGCTCGACGCGCTGGTGATCCGCCGCAAGCGTGAACCGCGCACGTCGGAAGCCGTGAGCACCGCCAGGTCGGACGCCGAGCCGAGTGCCGAGCCGATGGCCCCCGTGGTGACGACGCCGACCCGCTGGCACACGATCGCAGCCGGCCCGCAGGACGCT